>CADBRL010000082.1 GCA_902797105.1 uncultured Erysipelotrichaceae bacterium | reverse complement strand
ATTAATAGTAAAACTGGAACATTTTTTACAAATGAATATATGCCAATTAATGAGTTTGTAGAAAGTTTGATAGATAATGATGGAAAGAAAGCTCAAATTATAAATATAAATCTTGAAGATGTTGATGATATATATGCTAAAGTTATTGTTAAAATATTTTCTAAGATGTTATTTGACTTTTCTAAAGCTAGTAAAAAAAGAGCATCTATGCCATTTCATTTGTTTTTAGAAGAAGCTCATAGATATATTCAAAAAGATAATGATACATTCTTACTTGGCTATAATATTTTTGATAGAATTGCTAAAGAAGGACGTAAATATGGCGTTATTCTTGATATAATAAGTCAAAGACCTGTAGAAATAAGTGATACTGTTATAGCACAATGTAATAATTTTCTTATCTTTAAAATGACACATCCACTTGATATTAAATATATCGGGGAAATGCTTCCAAATATTAGTCAAGATATTTTAGATAAACAAAAGATACTTCAACCTGGTATGTGTGTATGTTTTGGTTCAGCCTTTAAAATACCTATGATAGTTAAACTTGAAATGCCAAATCCAATGCCTTATAGTAGTAATTGTGATGTAAGTGGATGTTGGAAAATGGAAGATGGAAATAATGTTACTCTAGGTAATAGAAGTATAAGAAGTGAACAAAAACAAGATAGTACTTTTAATCTAGAAACTGGAGATTTAAATATGCAAGATGCTGAATATTTTGCTTAATATATTAATACTAGCTGCACGAAAGTGTAGCTTTTTATATGCGAAATTTGCATTTTAGAGTAATTTATGATATAATATATAGCGTATTATTTAAAAGGAGAGTATTTAAATATATGAAAGAATATGTGCAGACCAATAGAAAGAGAATATTAATTTTTATTGGGGTATTAATTGGAGTAGTAGTATTACTTATGCCAATTGATACAAAAAATCTAGAAGTAGAGTATAATGCTAATCCCAGAGTTGCTTTAGAAAGTAAAAAAGAAATAACTTTGGAAGAAAAAATAGAACTTTCACTAAATGAAAAAAGTGATACAATTAAGTTCTTAGCTGGTACTTTCTTAATAGATGAAGACATTTTAAGAAATAAATTAAAGAATAATTATGAAGAATTAAATTATTTAGATAATATGGATAATTTTGATATGATTGTACTTGATTATTTACTTACACTTGAAGAAAGTGAAAAAGAATTATTTAATAATAAAAGAATATCTAATGAAATGGATAAAGATTATATAGTTAAAACATTAAAGTATTTTAGTAGTATGTATGCAAATGTTGACTTTGGTATTGCTGCTGGTATTGCTAATGTTGAATCTGGTTATACATCTAAGTATATGTTAAATAAAAATAATATCTTCGGTGGTATGTATAATGGTAATTTAATTAGCTATAAAACTATTGAGTATGGCATATTAAAATATGTAATTCTTCTTAGTGAAGGATACTTTGGTAAAGGTCTTGTTACTATTGAAGATATAGGTAGAGTGTATAATCCAACTTTTGAAAGCGGTATTAAAATGGCAAAACCCGCTTGGGTTTACAATGTTACTAAATCAATGGAATTATTTGCTGATATACAAGATGTTGACACAAGTGAGTTAATAAATCTTAAAAATGCTAAAGACATATTGGCAAAAGAAAATTAATTTGATATAATTAAAGTACCTGAAGGGTATATGTCTATGTCTATATAAAACCGACTAGATAGATAATAAGGGAATCTAATTGAATTATGGTGTAGAAGACTTAACCATTAAGTGAGTAAGGATCCTAAAATAGTTCATGTGATGCCCACCTCGCGGAGAGCGGGTTTTTATCAATGCAAGACACCTTTGGGTTTTATTTTGGAGGAATTTATGTTTGATAGATTAGAATTGTTAATTGGTAAAGAGGCTTTAGAGAAAATAGGTAGAGTTAATATTTTACTTGTTGGTGTCGGTGGTGTTGGCGGTACTTGTCTTGAAGCTTTAGTTCGAAGTGGAGTACAAAATATTACTATTATAGATGGAGATAACTTTCAAGTTAGTAATTTAAATAGGCAGATACTAGCTACTTTGGACGATATAGACAAACCTAAAGTAGAAGTCGCAATAAAGAGAATGTTAAGGATAAATGATAAATTAAATATTACTGGTAAAAAGCTATATTTAAATGAAGAAAATATAAGTTCTTTGGGCAAATTTGATTTTATAATAGATGCTTGTGATGATGTTAAAGCAAAACTCATTTTAATGAAATATGCTGAAGAAAATAATATACATTTAATTAGTTCAATGGGAACTGGTAAAAGACTTAATCCTAGTAATGTAATAATAACTAGGCTTGATAAAACTAGTAATGATCCTTTAGCTAAGAAAATAAGATATGAAGCTAGAAAACTTGGCTTAAATTTAAAAATACCTGTTGTGTGTTCAAAAGAAGATGCTATAAGTAAAGATAGAGTAGTTGCATCAAGTATATTTGTTCCATCGACTGCAGGTCTTACAATTGCTCATTATATAATAGAAAAAGTAATCAATTCCTGATTACTTTTTTGTTATTAAGAAAGATGATAGTGTATGAGGATCTTCTTTATTATAAACTATATTATATATTGTGGTTATTAAATCTATCGGAGTTCCACGTTTATTTAACATTTTATATATTACTTCAAGAGTATTATAACCTTCTACAGTATTATTTACTAAATATTCATTTATTTTATTTTGGTCTTTAGTACTTCCAATAGTGTATCCAAAACTAAAATTACGGCTTTTAGTACTTGTACAAGTAAGCATTAAATCACCAACACCAGCAAAAGATAATATTGTTTTAGGTTTACCACCAAATATTTTGATAATATCTTTTATATCGTGAAGTGACTCGTTTATTAAAAAAGCTTGTGTTGAGTTACTAAAACCAAGACCAGATAATATACCTGATGCTATAGCAATAACATTTTTGATTGCACCACACATTTGAATGCCAATCATATCCTTAGATGGTCTTAATTTAAGTGTATCATTAGCTAGAGTGGTTGATACATATTCTTTTGCTTTATTACTTTTTGAAGCAAGAGCTAATGCAATTGGTTCATTATTTATAATATCAACTGCAAATGTAGGACCTGATATAACTGCTATATTTTTAGTTTTTAAATTATCTTTTACTATATTTGATAAAAGTTCTTCGCGAGATTCTTCAATACCTTTAGATGCTATACATATTGGTACATCTGGATTATAAAATTCTTTCATTTTTTCTGTTATAATATCAACGTATTTACTTGCTGTTATAATATATATTAATTCTGCATCTTTAAGAACATCTTCTAATGAATTTGAAACTTTAATATTTTTAGGTATTTCAGTATCATATACTGATGCAACTTTTTTAGTTTTTTTGAATTCTTCATATTTTGCATCATTTTCTGTCCATATCATTATTTTATTATTTTCTTTTTTAGCTAACATTTTACTTATTGCTAAGCTATACATTCCAAGTCCAATTACACTTATTTTCATTTTTCATTCCTCATTTCTTTATGTAATTTATTTAAATTTTCTTCAATTTTATTGTTTTTTTGTATATAGTATTTTTTACCTATTAAGTTTTTAGGCATATAATTTTGCTTAACCCAGTCATTTGGATAATCATGGGGATAAAGGTATGTAGTGCTACTAGTTTTAATATTATCAGGAACATTACCAGTATTTCCTTTATGAATGTCATTTAAAGCAGCATTTAAGGCTAGGTGAGAGCTATTACTCTTAGGTGATAGAGCCATTTCTACCACAATTTCCCCAAGAGGAATGCGAGCTTCAGGAAGACCTACAAGTTCTGCAGCACTTATGGCAGCCATAACTCTTGGACCAATACCAGGATTAGCAAGGCCAATGTCTTCATAAGCAATAACACTAAGACGACGATATATGATATCTAAATCTTCAGCTTCAATTAATCTGGCAAGGTAATGAAGCGATGCATCAACGTCACTACCACGAATAGATTTTTGCAGGGCACTTATAACATCATAATGTCCATCGCCATCTTTATCATGAAAGAATACTGGCTTACTATTTATCTTTTTAACTGTTTCAATGGTTATTGTTTTATCACCAGAATAATATGATACTTCAAGTAAATTTAAGGCAAAGCGCATATCTCCGGAAGATAAATTTGCTATATATTCTAGAGTGTCATTATCTACTTTTATATCTTCAAAGTTCTTTAAAGCCTTTTTTAAGCCTGCTTTTATATCTTTACTATCTAATTCGTGAAGTTCAAATATTTGGCATCTACTTCTTATCGCAGGATTTATTTTATGGTAAGGATTTGATGTTGTTAAACCTATTAAAATAATTGTACCATTTTCAATATATGGAAGAAGTAAATCTTGCTTATCTTTATTCATGCGATGTATTTCATCTATAATAAGTACCATATCTCCATACATTTTAGCTTCCATAATTGCTGTATCAAAATCAGCTTTATTATTAATCGTAGCATTTAAAAATTTATAATGAAGATTTAGCTCATTTACCAAAGCATTTGCAATACTTGTTTTACCAATACCTGGTTTTCCATAAAAAATCATCGAAAAAAGTTTCTTGTTCTTAACAAGATTAGTAAGTATTTTATCTTCACCAATAAGGTGACTTTGGCCAATTATATCATCTAATTTTTTAGGTCTTAATTTATCTGCTAAAATTTCCATAATATCACAAAAATAATTATATCACATTTTGCTTAAATATGATACAATGTTTATAGAAATAAGGTGATTTTGTGCGTAATATAATTGATAAAATTGAAGATAAAGATGTAATTGATTTTTTGGAATATTTGAAGTATGAAAGAAGAATGTCTGTAAATACTATAGATTCCTATGGAGAAAATTTGCTTTTAATAAGTGATATTTTGAAGAAAAAATTAATATATTTAGATAGTAATGATGTAAGAAACTTTTTATTAAATATAGATGCTGTACCTCGAACTAAGGCCCACTATTTAACAGTTCTAAATTCTTTTTACAGATATTTAATCTTTATGGATAAACTTGATAATAATCCATGTGATGGTATTAAAAGTCCAAAATTAGAAAAGAAACTACCTACATATTTAACTAGTGAGGAAGTAGATAAACTTCTTAATATGAGGCTTACTAAACCAGTTGATTATAGAAATAAAGCGATGCTTGAATTAATTTATGCAACGGGAGCTAGAATAAGTGAAATAACTAATTTAGAGCTTAATCAAATAGATTATGATGAATGCGTTATTAGAGTAACTGGAAAGGGTAAAAAAGATAGAATTATACCATTTGGTGACACTGCGAGTAAAGCTTTAAAAGAATATATTGAAATATATAGAGTATTTTTAATTAAAAATAATACATGCAATTATGTTTTTATAAATAAAAATGGCTCTAAAATAAGTAGACAAATGGTTTTTAAAATACTTAAAAGTTTAGCTAAAAAAGCGGGAATAGAAAAGGAAGTTAGTCCACATACACTCAGACACTCATTTGCTACAAATTTGCTTAATAATGGGGCAGACCTTAGAGTAATTCAAGAACTTCTTGGACATGAAAATTTAGAAACTACAGAAATATATTCTCACCTGCAAAATAAAAAAATAGAGGAAGATTATAGTAATCATCCTCATGCGCATATCTAAAAACTATCTAGAGTTTTCATTACGAGCTTCGTTACGTGCATTTGATCTTGCACTAGCTTTACTAGAACATTTAGCATTCTTTCTTGCTTTGTTTCTAGCATTTTCTTTATTTTTGCTCATTAACTTTTCCCTCCCACTATTATTATGTATCAAAATTTACAATTTACACATATAATTAAGTGGTAAAATAAGGAAGTGTTAAATTTGAAAAAAATAGGTATCACTACTAGAATTATAACTAATAACATTGGTTTAAAACAAGACAAAGTTCCTCATTCTTTAGTAAAAAAATTAGAAGAACATAAAGCGTTACCTATAATTATTCCAAATATAAGTGATATTTCATATTATTTAGATATTTGCGATGGTTTTATAGTGCCTGGTGGCATTAGTTGGAACGAAGGAGATATAAAAATTATAAAATATGTGTTTAAAGTCAATAAACCTTTGCTTGGAATATGTGCCGGAATGCAAGCTTTAGCAAATATTGATACATTTATAGATAATACTATTAAAGTGGATAATCATAATGTGCCAAATGAAAAATATGT
>CADBRL010000081.1 GCA_902797105.1 uncultured Erysipelotrichaceae bacterium | reverse complement strand
TGAAGAACGAAAAATTCAAGATTTTCGTTCTTCAAAGTTATTGGCGAAAAGATATCAAATATTCTTCAAAAAAATACTTTTGCTTATTTTTCTTTTTTATATTCTCCATTTTTAACCATATTCTGATTAGTATGAGTTACATTTGAATCTATATCCACTATTCTTCTTTGATTACTTTCTAAATTATATCCATAAGGATTGGAATATTCCATTCTAATTTTTTCTAATCTACTTTTACTTTCAATATCATAACCTTTATAGTAGTAATCACTCATCTTAAACATAAATATCACCTAGTAATATTATGTTTATTTTTTTTAAAATTATAACAAATCACTAAACTTATTTTCTTCTTTTATGCCAACTTTTATTGTTGTATGTCCTTTTATGGCCTTATAAATTAATTCTTTATATGGTATTAATGCTTCATATTCTTCACATAGTGCTGGACTTGGATTAATAACTGGATGTTTAGGTACAAACACTGTACAACAATCTTCAAAAGGAAGCGTTGATATATCATATGTACCAATTTTCTTTGAAATATCAATTATTTCTAATTTATCAAAACATGCAACAGGTCTTATAACTGGCATCTTAACAACTTCATTTATAGCTCTCATACTTGTTAGAGTTTGGCTTGCAACTTGACCAATTGATTCACCATTTACCAAAATATTACATTTATTTTCATTTGCAATAATAGCACTTATTCTATACATCATTCTTCTCATGATAGTAATTAAATATTCATGAGGTATATTCTTAAGTATAGTTTCTTGAATCTCCGTAAAGTTAATTACATGAACCTTTACTTCCGTATTATATTTAGCTAAAACTCTAGCAAGCTTTAAAACTTTATCTTTCGCAGCATCACTAGTATGAGGTGGACTTTCAAAATAAATTGCTTCAAGTTTAACACCACGTTTAATAGTAAGATATCCCGCAACAGGAGAATCTATTCCACCACTTAGCATAAGTAATCCTTTACCAAGTGTTCCAACTGGATAACCACCTAAGCCTTTAATACCTTCAAAATAAAAAAGCACTTCTTCATTTCTTATTTCAATATTTACTGTAAGCTCAGGATTATGAACATCAACTTTTATATCACTAATATTTTTAAGTAAATGTCCACCTACTACTTTACTTATTTCCATTGAATTTATGGGATAATTTTTATTACTTCTTTTAGTTACAACCTTAAATGTATTAAAGCTTTTACTACTTACTAGATCTAAAACTTTATTTTTAATATCATCTATTTCTAAATTATTTGATGTATAACCCACTAAAAGTTCTTGAATACCAAATACATTTTCTAAATGTTTTATAACTTCATCAAAATCATCAGTTTCAATAAACATTCTACCAAAATCATAATAAGTATTATGATTAATATTCTCTAAAGTAACTTCAATATTATTTTTAAGTTTACTTATAAAAAAGTTTTTATTATCTTTTTTAGTGCTTAATTCACCATATTTTATAATAATTATTTTTTTCATAAATGCACCTCTTTCCTTACGTATTTTAACACAAAACAAATAAAAAGACTATTACTAATCTTTTATTTTATCATATTTTTTAATTTATTAATTTGTCTATTTAACAAAGTACATAGTCCATCAATTCTTGCATCAGAATATCCCGTTATATTTTGATATTCATATAAAGTACTTTTAAACCATTCAACTAAGCCATCCAGTTTACTTACATCTATTCTCTTTATATTCTTAACAACTTTAATAATATCATCAAAAGGCATAATAAGATAGAATAATCTTCCTTCTCCGGATACACACATTTCTTCTTCATTATAATATTCGATATTTAAACTTTGACCATTATCAAATATTGGAGCAACATCTAGCCATTTTAATTTATTTACATCTCTTATAATACCAAAATTATTTAAATGTCTATCTTCATTCATAATTAAAAAGTCTAAAATATACATATTCTCTATTTTAATACGTGCATCTTTTATACCTTTATCTTCTAACATTTTTATATAATTTTCATAATCATCCAAATTTTTATGCTTTTCCATATTATTTATTATTTGACTACAAGTAATAAATTCTGTATCTTTAGTTATAAAACAAGGACACTTTGATACTATATTATCTTTATAAACATCTAAAGTATATTTTACATGTCTAAATCCAAGCCTATCACAGATTTCACTAGCTAAAACTTCATTAAATGGTTGCAAACTTTCATTCTTATATCCACCCTTAAGTAAATATCTAGTGCCATCATCTATGATCCAAGCTTTTTTTAACATTCCATCCGTTGTATTATTCGGAGTTTTTAAAGACTTTATACTTTGAATAATATTTCCATTTTTAGATAGAGATGCTTCCATAAATTCTGCGTAATCAAAATCATTATCAAAAAAGTTAATATCATCATACTTTATATTGGCATCAAAAGGCTTTAACCAGTATTGGTCAGATAATGATAATCCAAAAGCTTTATCTAAAAGCTCACATGGAGCACTTACATTTAATCTATGAAGTAGTAAATCTAGTTTATCCCGCCATGAAGGAATGCCACGGTCTTTGAACCATTTACTTAAATTTGCTCTAAAGTCATCATTTATTTCATTATTTTTTTTATACACTTCTTTTAAAATATAAGGGGCATAATCTATATTATACACATCAAAAATTTGCGTAAAAACCCCGGTAGCAGAGTCATACAAAGCAGATAAAACTTCGGTATTTTTATTCATTAATATACATTTCATACAATTTGTTCTCCCTACACTTATTATATAACAAAACAAATAAAAAGACTATTCTTTTTTGAATAGCTTATTTTAAATTACTTAAGTTTTCATATTCTTCTTTAAATATTTTCAAAAATCTATTTACTTCTTCAGTTGTTGTTACATAAGATAAACTAATTCTTAAAGTATGTTTTGCTCTATTTATATCATTATAAATAGCTATAACACTATTTGATATATCTCCACTTGAACAAGCTGTATTAGTACTTACATATATTTCATGTTTATCTAAAGCATGTACCATAACTTCAGGCATAACATCCATAACACTAATATTTAATATCTGAGGAATACTATATTTAGTTTTATTTATAATAATATTTGGATATTTACTTAAACTAGAAGTTATTTTATCATTAAGTAAACTTACAAATCTTTCTTTTTTTTCAAGGCCATCATTTGCAAGTCTAATAGCTTTTGATAAAGCCGCAATCAAAGGAAGTGGTGGTGTTCCAGGTTTTAAATCATTACTTTTACCACTTCCATATATAAGTGGTGTTATTTTAACCATACTACTTTTATACAAAAAACCAATACCTTTAGGTCCAAATATTTTATGTCCAGACATACTAGCAAGGTCAACATCATGCATATTAACACTAACTTTACCAATAGCTTGTGTCATATCGGAATGAAAAATTGTTCCCATGTTTTCTTTCTTTATTATTTGTCTAATCATCTTTAATGGTTGTCTTACTCCAATTTCAGAATTAACAGCACAGATACTTACTAAAATTGTATCTTCTCTAACCTTTTCTTTTAAATCATCAAAATCAATTAAACCTTCTTTATCATTATTAACGTAACTTATTTCAAACCCCATTGTTTTTAAATAATCACATATAGCATATATTGATGGATGTTCTAGTTTTGAAACAATAATATGTTTTCCTTTTTTATGATTAGCCAGAGCTGCTCCAATTAAAGCCATATTATTTGCTTCAGTTGCTCCACTTGTATAAACTATTTCACTAGGATTTACTCCGAAGATATCAGCAATTTGTTTCGTAGCACTTTCTAGTAGTTCACTAGATTTTTGTCCTAAACTATGAATAGAATTAGCATTACCAATAAAATTCTTAGTTACAGTTGAAAGTGTATCAAAAACACTAATATCAACAGGTGTTGTAGCACTATAATCTAAATATATCATTATTTTCCTCCTTAATTTTGAGATTCTTCAAGTAATTTTTTATGTATACCAGGTTCCACAATATTTATGGCATTAATGGCATTTTCCAAACTATTTTTAAAATTACCTTTTACAAATGCATTTTCTGCTTTTGCAAGACCAAAGTCTACTTCTTTATTTACTACTCGATATCTATTTCCATACACAATAGCAGTTTCAGCCATCTTAGCAGTTTTTACAGTTTCATTGACAGTATTATAAACTTTAAGTACTAAATCTCTCGCCGTATCAACACGAAGATTAAGTATTTTAATAGATATAGGTCTTTTATCAAGTTCACGAACAAGAACATTAATAGCTTCCATAGCTTCAGCAAGTTCCACATAATAATTTTTAGGAACACATGGAAGTTTATAAGAACGTATTCTTTCTTTAGTTTGTGATAAAATCTTCTTTATTTCATCAAGTTGCTCACGAGCCCTAAGTTCATCTTCTTTTAAGCTACCTAAAGTTTTTAAAGCTCCATTTAGTTTTTCTTCAGTTTTAATTAGTTTAGAATTTATAATTTCCATTTCTCTGGCAAGTTTAGTATATGCTAAAATCTTGCTTCTCGCAGTATCAACTACTTTATCATAACTTGCCCTGATACCCATAATATCCTGTTTTATCTCAGCAATAACAGCAACTTCATCATCAGATAAATCATAACTATATTTTATATCACCAATTTTTTTGAAAAGTTCATTATTTACCTTTTCAAGTTTAGTTGCCTTAAGAAGGATACTTCTACTATAATCTTCATATATTTTTTTACTATATCTTTCTTTATCAAAATCACTATATAATGAGTCAAAATAATCATGCATCGTTTTAAGTTCAAAAAGTGAATCTTCAACATTTAACACATTAAGTCTTTGAAATATATCTTGTATTTTCTTATTAGCTTCATTTATATTATAATCAATATTTAAATATTCAAGATTAAACCCATCTCTAGTCATTTTATCAGCAATATTTTTAATATCTTCTTCCTTTTTAGGAATTAAGTTTTTACCTAGCATAACTATAGGTCTTGCTTCATCAATAATTACTTTTAAGTTACTTATAACATCTGCTATAGCTTTAACAATTTTACCAACTTCAGTATAAGCATTAGATTCCATTGCACTTTCAAAAGCAGTAAAAAGTTTATCAACATTTTCAAATTGAAGTTCTAAAGGAACCTTAACTATTTCATAATCATCTTCAAATTCTTTATAAGTACTTAAAACTTCACGATATTCAGCTTTTAACTTAGTTATTGTTTCTCTGTTTCTCTCTTCACTTAAAGTAACATCTTTTATTTCATTAAGTAAAAAAGATGCTTTAGTTTTTAAAGTATTTAAATCAAAATCAGCTTTTAAAACTAATCCCTTTAATTCTTTAAAATTCTTTTCTTCAAATAGTTCTTCAATTTCATTTATAGTTTCAGTTATCTTAGGCATTTCCTTATCTTTAATGTCATTAAATCTTTTTTTCCAATCATCTAGTTTTTCTCTCATTTCATCATTATTCACTAGAGCTTCAACTTTATTAAGTTCTGATAACATACTAGCAGAAATAACCATATTTTTTTCTTTTTCTAATTTTTCTATTTCTAATTTTAATTTTTTCTTTTCTTTATTATTTATTAATGTTAAAACAACTATTACTAAAATAATAGTTACTATCCATACTAAACCCGCTATTAATATAAAGGTTATTCTATCCATACGCTTCACCACTATATTAAGTTTATCACATATTACTAATTTTTTAAAGTTTAAAAAAATAACTTTTCAGTTATTTTTGCAAAATATAATTATCAATTAAATCAAATATAGCAACAATCACTAGAAATGCACCCGCAAATTTAGTTATTGCATCGCCAGAAAAAGGATTAAATATCAGTACTATTCCAAGTATCGTAGTTATAACTCCAATTACTAAAGTACCTATCCAATTTGTATTTATTTCTTTTAATGTAAATGAAAGACGTACCTTTGATAAACCAGTTATACTAAGAACAATTCCTATACCAATAGCAATACTTCTTACAACAGAACCTGGAGAAATCAAAATAATAATTCCAAGAAGTGTATATAAAATTCCACTTATTAAACTTGACGTAAAGCTAATCTTACTTTGAATATAAGTATAAATACTACCAAGACCTATAAGTAAAAGAACAATGCCTACAATAATACCTAAAATTTTATTTAATGTATCTGGCATAAGAACCAAAACTAGACCAACAAGTCCCATTATTAAAGTTCTTGTTAATTCTTCTTTGTCATAATTTTTATTTACTTTATTTGCATTTTTCTTTTCTAAAGTACCTTCGACTTTTACCATTTTTCTTCACCACATTCATTATACACTAAAAGTGGCTAATTTGTAAATAACATTTTGACTTTTATACGTGCGTATATTATAATAAAAAGGAAAACAAAATAATTGATGGAGGTAATATTATTTGTTAGCGCCAGACCCAAAGTGGTTAACGAGGATGATGTTTATCGAAAATTCGGCGGATGCATCACGGTTTATATAATCGAAAGATATATTACAAAAAGCAAAATCAACATTGTAATAAAAAATATATCATATACAACAAGGAAGGAAAAATTTTTAATATGTGTGGAATTATTGGTTATAATGGAACAAAAAAATGTGTTTCAAGACTTATCGGGGCTTTAGAAGCTCTAGAATACAGGGGTTATGACTCTGCAGGGATTGCTTATGTAGAAAATAGCAAGGTAGAAATAAAAAAAGAAAAAGGAAAAATAAAAAATTTAAAAGATATTGTTAATATGGAAGCTAATTCTAATTTGGGAATTGGCCATACAAGATGGGCAACTCATGGGGAAGCTAATAAAATTAATGCCCATCCTCATAAATCTGGTGTTGTTACTTTAGTACATAATGGTATTATTGAAAATTATATTGAAATTAAAAATGAGTTAATAAAAAAAGGCTATACGTTTAACAGTGAAACAGATACTGAAGTAGCAGCAGCTTTACTTGATAGCTTGTACAAAGAAAATAAAGATATGGTAAAGACTCTTCATGAAGCAAGCAAAATAATCAGGGGTTCTTATGCTTTTGCAGTTCTTGTGGATGGAATTGATGTGCTTTATGCAACTAGATGTGCAAGTCCAATGATCGTGGCTATATCTGATGATGGAAATTATGTAGCATCTGATGTACCTGCTATACTTGCATTTACAAATAAATATATGCTACTTGATGAATATGATATTGTAAAACTTGAAAAAGATAAAATAACAATATATGATAAAAATTTAAACGAAGTAAAAAAGGAAATTAAAGTTTTCGAAGGCACAATGGATGCTGCCACAAAAGCTGGCTATGAACATTTTATGTTAAAAGAAATAAATGAACAAGACAAAGTATTTAAAGATACTATTAACTATTATTTTGATGGTACAATCAATTCATTAGAAAAAAACTTTGGTTTTATAAAAAACTTTAAGAAAATAGATATTGTTGCTTGTGGTTCAGCTTATCACACCGGAGTTGTGGGTAAATATTTAATTGAAAGTTACGCAAATATTCCAGTAAATGTTGAAGTAGCAAGTGAATACCGATATAAAAAATGTTTTTATGATAAAGACACTTTAGTTATATTAGTTTCACAATC
>CADBRL010000080.1 GCA_902797105.1 uncultured Erysipelotrichaceae bacterium | reverse complement strand
TCTTCATATTTATTTTTTCTTTCTGCAAGAAAATTATTATAAATATATCTAGTACAGCCAAAAGTTTTTTCAATTAATTCTCTTTGTAAATCTGTAGGATAAATTCTTAATTTATATGCTCTATAAGTATTCATTAATCAATCCCCCTTAGATAATTAAATTATATCATAAGTTCGGCCATATTTCAAGATTTCATTTTGCAAATATTGGATACTTCCTAGTATACAAAAACAATGAAAATTAAAAATTTTCATTAATGGGAATTTCTAACGGAATTCCCAATTTTATGTTAAAATGTCTAGAAAGTTATGAGATTTTTAACCCAAGTTAAAAATCTCATAACGTTATTGTACCATAAACAAAAAAGAAAAAGAATATTTTTATTCTAATTCTATAATGTATCAACTGGTTTATTATATTTTTCAATCATTGGTAAATATATACTTTTAAGAGATATAATTCCTTCTTCACTAGTTGCTTCAGCCCTAAAAGTTATATTTGGCCCAGTATTTGAAGCTCTCACTAATACCCAACCATTAGTATAAGTAATTCTAACTCCATCTATATCATTAAATGGATAATTTTTAAGTTTAGCATATTCTTTAATTTGTTCTACAACATTAAATTTAGTAACATCATCACTTGGAATTTTTACTTCCGGAGTTGTATAATATTTTGGATAATTTTTAACAAGTTTACTTAATTTTTCATTAGTTTTACTTAAAATTTCTAAAAGTCTAAGTGAAGCATAAATGGCACTAGCACAATCAGCATCTCTATCCCTGAAATAAAGATGTCCAGAATATTCACCTCCGAAAGGCAAATTATCTTCATGTGTTTTAAACTCTGTATAAGATGCTCCGGTTCTGTAACAGATTGTTTTTCCGCCCCATAAATTTACCATATCTTCAATTGCTTTAGAACATTTTATATCATATAGAAACGTTTTGGTTTGGACATTATTAAACATATCTTGGATATATAAAAGCATTAGATGTTCAATCGGCATTATTTCTCCATTTTCCATTACAACACCAATTCTATCAGCATCACCATCATAAGCAACTCCAAAGTCAGCTCTATTTTCTTTAACTGCTTTTTGAAGCTCTACTAAATTTTCTGGAACTGCAGGGTCTGGATGATGATTGGGAAAATTGCCATCAGCTATATCATTTATATAAACGGGAGTGCAAAAAACACTATCAAATACTTTTCTTACAATATGAGATGCTGCCCCATTACCTGGGTCTATAACTACTTTTCTTTTATTTTTGCCAAATTTCAAAGAATATTTTAAATATTCAATATATTTATTAGTTATATTGGTGTTAGTAATTCTTCCTTGACCATTTTTAAAATTACCTGCTAGAGTATATTTTTTAAAATCTTCAATCATTTCTCCGCGAGCATTTATCATGCCATCAAAGGAAAATTTAAACCCATTATCATCCTTTGGATTATGTGAAGCTGTAACCATTATACCAGGCATTTGATTTATATATCTTGCATAGTAATTCATTGGTGTTGTTGTAAAACCTAAAGATACAATATTCATTCCACTTGAAACTAAGCCTTTAATAAGATTTTGAGTAAGTGTTTCACTAGATAATCTATTGTCATGAGAAACTATACATGTCGTTTTATTATATTTTTCTTGCAAATATGACCCATAACTTTTTCCCACAGTAAAAGCAACTTGCTCATTTATAGTTGCAGGATAAGTTCCTCTTATATCATAGGCTCTAAATATTTCTTCATTTATAGTATTCACGTAAATTTCTCCTTTTACTACTTTATTTTATTATGGCTTCTAAGGCTAATTTTATCATATTATTAAGTGATGTTTGTCTTTCTTCAATTGATAAAACAACATTACTGTATTTTGAGTCAACTACTGTTGCTATAGCGGTTGCACATCTACCCATACTATTTGCAACATGAATAAGTCCAAAAGCTTCCATTTCTTCTCCTAGAACTTCATATTCTTTTGGAATTCTTTTAAGAACTCTTTCAAAATCAATGTATGGACCAAAAACATCCATTGTGGTAAGTATTCCTTTATGTAAATTATTACTTAAACCAAGTTCATCAGATGCTTTTTCAACATTATCATTAAGATTTTTATCAGCAACAACAACCCTTTCTCGATAATTATTATATGTATAAGCAAAGTTAGATTCACTATATACACTTTCACTTAAAAGCATATCATTAATATTTGCTTTTGGACTAACTGCACCACATGTACCAATTCTAATAATTTTTTGAACATCAAAGAAATGAAACAACTCAAAAGAATAAATACCCATACTAGGCATACCCATTCCACTTCCCATTACAGTTATAGGAATACCTTTATAAGTACCAGTAAACCCTAGCATATTACGTACACTAGTAACACATTTAGCATTTTCCAAAAAGTTTTCTGCAATATACTTTGCTCTCAAAGGATCTCCTGGCATTAAAACTAATTTTGCTATATCAGATTTATTCTCTACTTCAATATGTATTGGATTTTCACCTAAAAACATTTTTATCCACCACTACTTTCTAGTATAATTCTACCAAAAAAATATACTTTTTACTAGTATATTTTTAAAACTTGACAAAATTTTAAAAAAGCTATATTTTCAAGCGGCTAACAAAAATAATAATATATGGTAATATGTATATAGCAAAGAAAATTTGCATAAATTAAAAATGGAACATCCAGTTTTTTCCGAGATTGGATGCTACCAATAAATTTGGCGCATCTAAATCAACCTCGTTGATTTAGAGCTATTTTTATTTAACTAGAACTATTATAATAGTCAGTAATATAATTATGATGGAGAACATAATTACTATAACAACATCTTTAATGTTCACTGACATCTCACTTTCGTTTCCGATAAATGAAGCAGCATCCAAACAACTGGATATTCCATAAGAATGATTAATCCATCTTAAAGACAAAACTCTATTTCTAAAAAGAAATAGAGTTTTTGTTACTTGGAAAGAAAATCAAGAATATCTTTATAAACTTTTTTATTATCAGTTTCATTTAACACTTCATGATACATATTATCATAAACTATAAATTTAGATTTTCTATAACCTATTTTTTCTAAAGTCTTTTTACTATCATTTAAACCTTTCTCAAAACCAGTCACAGGATCTAAAGCCCCACTTACACTTAATATTTCCAAATCATTATTTTGAAATTTATAATTCTTAACATTATGCATATCATTATTAATTTTAAATATTTCTATCATAGAAGAAATAGGATATTTATAAGTACAATACTTATCACTTCTATATTTTTCTAACGCATCTTTGTTCCCCACTACCCATGAATCATCTAAGAAGTTAGCAAATCTTTCCAAAAGTTTACTATAACCATGAGAACCCTTAAAAACTTTAAGTACATTACCAGTAAAAATACCAATAACACCAGCTTTAACATAATTAGCAGTTCCACTTAAAACTAACTTTTCAAAATCATTATCACACTCTGCAATAAGCATGCGAGCAAACATTGAACCTAAAGAATGTCCAAACAAATAAAATGGAACATTATATTTATTTTTTAAAAAGTCTTTAAACTCAATCAAATCACTTAAAATAAGCTTATAATCAGACATAAAACCTAAAGGATAATTATTATCTACAGACTGTCCATGTCCCCGATTATCACAAATAGCAACAATAAAACCATTACTATTTAAATATTTAGCAAAATCATAATATCTCTTTCTATGTTCTTTAGCACCATGAACAAGTAAAATCAATCCTTTAGGATTAATAAAGTCAAATATAGTATAATGAATTTCAAAATTATCTTTTAATTTTAATGTACTTTCTATCATTTA
>CADBRL010000079.1 GCA_902797105.1 uncultured Erysipelotrichaceae bacterium | reverse complement strand
ATTTTACATTTTGGCTCATTTTCATTTTACATTTTGGCTCATTTTCATTTTACATTTTGGCTGAGTTTTATTTTATATTTAAAAAGTTCGGTTTTATCCGAACTTTTTGTTATTTACTTAGTTTATAAACAAACAATGTATTATCAGCATTATTTGAAGTATAACCTTTATAAGATTTTGATAAGTTTACTAGTTTTTCTAATTTATTACCGAAAGTTACTATTTTATTTGTATAATTTACTAAAGTTTTTATACCTTGAGCATTTAATGCTTGCGTACCATCTGATACTTTTATTGCTCCATCATTTAGGTTTTTAACTCCGGCATTAATTTGAGAAGATGCTTCAGATAATTTTGTAAGCCCAGTACTTACTTCATTTAAGCTAGCATTTAGATATTCAACTTTTGTTTTCATTTCTTTTACTTCTTCAAGTTTTGCTGTTAATGTATCCATTAATTTACTTAAATCTTCAAGATTAGTTATCATTTCTTTAACAGCTTCATTATTTGCTGTTAAAAGTAATTTTAATTCATAAGTTGATTTAACTGTTACTAGTTCTTTTATTTTTTCTTTAGATAATGATAAAGAAGCAAGTCTTGTTATCATTTCTGATTCTGTTTCTGTTGCATTCATTTTAAATGTTTTATACGCATCTTCAGCTTCTTGATTTGTTAGCTTTGCAATAGCATTTTCATTAGATGCTTTTAAAACCTTTAGATTAGCAAGTGAACCAACGATATCTTTATTTTCCATCATTTTTTTGGCATCTTTAAGGGTTGCATACATTTCATCAACACCTTGTGTAAGTTTTGTTGTGCCATTTGCTATTTGAGTTAAGGCATTTGATGCAGTTGCTAACTTTTCATTAAATGCACCTGTATTTGCAAGTAAACTATTTGAACCATCAGCTAATTTTTTAGCTCCTTCTTCAAGGGCATCCATACTAGAACTTAAGGTATTTATTGATGTTGATAATTCATCTAATTTATCAAAAATTCCTAAGTCAAGTTCTGATAAGATTTTTGGAGATGCTACCATATAGATATCATTTATTTCAAAATCTGTTGTTTTATAAGTAATTATTACTTTATTTAAATTTTTAAATTCATTTATATTTGTGTATTCATATAGTCCTGGGGCACTTATTGCTAGTAACATGCTGCGTGTTCCAGTATCTGTTACTTTACCATTTGTAACTGTGATATTTTTATTCGTATCACTATCCATTATTGAACCTATTGCAACAACATATGGTGTAAATGTATTGTTAGTACGAAGTAAAGAATTGTTAATTAGTGATATTTCTATTTTTACTTTACCACTTTTACCGATTATGTCTTCTGCTTTAGTTTCTTTTCCATCTAAATAATATTTTGTGACAATATTAATAGGTTGTGCTTGTTTTGTTTCTCCGGTGTAAAAAATATCTTTTCCTTTGGCATACCATGTAACATGAGTATCATCTTGTGTAAAGTTTTCATTTCCGTTTACATTTAAAATGTTTGTAAGTAGTGAATTATCAGAAATTTCTCCTTCTATTGTGTTTTCAACGTGATTGCTTACAGTTGTTTTTTTAACATTACCTGAGTAATCCATATTTGTGTAAATGGTTTCTGTTTTAGCTGCATTGGCACTAAATGGGATTAAAGTTAAAGCTCCGATTGTAAAAGCTGCAGCTACAGTTTTCATTTTTTTCATATTTTTTCCTTCTTTCTTATTTTTTATGATAAATTTGTCACATACCATTAAAAGTGATGGCAATATTAGAATAACTACTAACATTGAAATGATTGCACCTCGTGATAGAAGTTCACATATACTACCTATCATGTCTATTTTTGTATATGCTGCAACTCCGAATGTAGCAGCAAAGAAACATAATGCTGATGTTATAATTGATGGAACTGTTAAACTTAATGTTTTAAGCATTGCTTCTTTTTTATCTTTAATAGACTTTCTTTCTTCCATATATTTTGTTGACATTAAAATTGCATAGTCGATTGTTGCACCGAGTTGAATAGTACCAACAACAATTGATGCTATAAATGGAAGTGTTGTATTTGTGTAGAATGCTACGGACATATTACAGAATATAGCAAATTCTATGGTAAGTATTAAAACTATGGGTAAATTTATTTGTTTTAGTACTAATACCATTATTACAAATATTACTATTATTGATGTGTAGTTAACCATTCTAAAGTCATGGTCAGAGATGGTTACTAAGTCATTCATAAGTGGACCTTCACCAGCTATAATACTATTTTTATCATAAGACTTTACTAACTTTTCTATTTCTTTTATTTGACTTGCTAGTTCATTTGATGCAAGTTCGTATGTAGAGTTTACAATAACAAGTTGATATTTGTCATTATCCATCATTTTATTTAAGTCACTTGGTAGTAACATTGCAACTGCTGGATCCATAAGTGTTGATGGGGCAAGAACTAAATCAATACCTTCGATATTTTCTAGTTTGTTTACAAGTTCTTTGACATCGTTTGTCTTGATGTTTTTGTCAAGTAATATTATTTCTGGAGAAACAATATTAAATTTGTCTGCTAGAGCAGAGTTTGCAACATTAAATGCTAAATCTTTTGGAAGGGACTCATCTAGTTTATAATAAACATCGTAATTGTTATTTCCATAGAATGCTGGCACTAATAGAATTAAGAATGCTGCGATAATACCTTTATAATGTTTTATGGAAAACTCTTGTAATTTTTTGAATTCTGGAAGTAATACTTTGTGTTTTGTTTTATCTATTAGTTTATCCCCGACCATAAGTAGAGCTGGGAATAACGTAAGAACACAAATTAAGCCCCATAGAACACCTTTAGCCATAACGATACCAATATCAGTACCAAGTGTTAAGTCCATTGTACATAATGCTAGAAATCCTGCAAATGTTGTCAGAGATGAACCTAGTACTGATTGGAATGTTGCCACGATTGCACTAGCCATTGCTTCTGTTTTTGGCATTTTTGGATTATCCAATTTTGCTTGTTCATATTTATGATATAAGAATATTGAGAAGTCCATTGTAACACCAAGTTGAAGTACTGCGGTTATTGCTTGGGTAATGTAGGAAATTTGTCCTAGGAAAATGTTTGAACCCATGTTATAAATAATAGCAAAACCAATATTTCCAAGTAAGAAGAATGGTATAACATAAGAGTCTGTTGCTATAAATAATACTGCTAAACAAAGAATAACAGCAATTGTTACGTAAGCAAATATTTCTTTATTTGATAAGTCCATTGTATCAATTACCATACTTGTCATGCTACTTACTTTGGTTGCATTCCCGACAACTTCACGAAGAGTTCTTACGGCTTCGATTGTTACATCTTCACTAGCCCCACCATTAAATGTTACCATGATAATTGTTTCATTATCTTTATTTAGTTTTTCAACTACTTGTGTTGGTAACATATCAACAGGAATAACCGTATCTGTTACATCAGCAATACTAAGTACTGCGTTTACTCCTTCAATTTTTTTGATATCTTTTTCTAAATCTAATATTTTTTTGTTATTAGAACTATCTACCATAACAAAAGCATATGCCCCAAGGCCAAAATCATCTGTTAAGATGTTTTCACCTTTAATGGTATCTACTGAGTCTGGAAGATAAACTAAGATATCGTAGTTAATCCTCGTGTTTACATAACCATAGATGGCTGGTACTAATAATAGAAAACTTATTATTAATATAAGCACACTATGAGTTGCAATAAAATTTGCAAATTTTTTCATATTTTTCTCACCACGCTATATATACTATGCTAATTATGCTTTTTTTTCAAAAACAAAACGTTTTATTTGTATATTATCCAACAAAATGTTGTTTATTGTATAATAATTATTCCTACATTTGTTGTTTATGTTTACAAAAGCAGTTTTTGATGTATAATGTTGGTAGGTGAAGTATAATGGCAAAAAAGATAGATTTAAGAATAATAAAGACTAAAAAGAACCTTTATGAAGGTTTGCTTACACTTATGAAAGAAAGGACTTTTGAAGAAATTAAAGTATCTGATATATGTAGTGCGGCTTTAACTAATAGATCTACGTTTTATGATCATTTTTCTGATAAGTATGAACTTCTAGATTCTTTAATTAATGATTTGGAAGAAGATTTAGTTTCTAAACTTGAAGCTAATGAGAATTATAGTAATGCTAAAAAATATTATATGCAAATGATAGAAATATTTTTTGACCATATAAGTAGTAATATTAATGTTTATTCTTCAATTCTTAAGAAAAATAATAATAGTATTGTTATGGATATGGCAAATGATGCTATTTATAGAGATGTTGAAAATCATATTAGAAAAAGTGATAAGATATTAAAAACGGAAATACCTGTGGAAATTATTTCTAAATTTTATGTAAGTGCTGTTATTAATGTGTGCTTAGAATATATTAAATTTCCAAATAAATATGAAAAAGATGATATCCTTAAGTATTTGGATACCCTACTTCCTGATAAAATATATTAATTAAATAAGTTTTCATCCATAAGTGGTATAATGTCGATTCCTGGTGTTTCATATGGATGATTTTTTTTGATTATTTCTAGTACTTTTTTAACATTTTCAATATTACATATTACTTCTAGTTTTATTTCATTTACTTTTTCTAGTTTATTTTTCGTACCCTTGGTTGGGTTTGCTTCATTATTAGGTTTAAATGTACCAATTACTTTAGTTGATACTGAGCAGTCTGTGTAGTTACCTATCGTACCTGCACTAGTTTCACAAATTAACTTTCTTAAGTTGTCTGCATTTTCAGGTGGTACCATAACTGCAATTTTAACTTTGTTTATTTCTAGTTTCATTTTTATCACCATTTTTATTATGTTTTTTCTTGATATTTTTATTCTTACCACTTAAAAGCGCTAAGTAACCATTAAATGAA
Source organism: uncultured Erysipelotrichaceae bacterium (assembly GCA_902797105.1). GTDB lineage: Bacteria > Bacillota_I > Bacilli_A > RF39 > UBA660 > Onthocola_B. The sequence goes on along the minus strand of CADBRL010000079.1, from coordinate 512 downwards.
CCAATATCTTTTTTAAAGGCAACAATTTTATCTGCCCTAGACATTATTCTTCCTTCAATAAAAAATGATTTTCTTAATGAATAATGTCCCATTTTACCAATATCTGTTGATAACTTAATCATATCTTTGTATTTTTTAGGTAATTTTTCATATTTTTCTTCATTATTTAGTTCCATCTCAGTATTATCTATACGACGTACTGCAAGCGGAAACATATGATGTATGACACCATCAATAATGATCATGGCTCTATCTTTACTTTCAAAATATTCTGGATACCAAGTGATGGCATTAGTAATTGCTTCGATGGGATGAACAAAACCATGTTTGTTCCTCATTATTTTTTTTATTTCTATATTTTGCCAAGGAAGTTCATATAAATCATGAAACATAGCTATAACTACAGCATTATCTATATTAATATCTTTCATACTATGATTATTTTTTTTAAGTTTAGATGCAAGTTTATAGGTTACAATGGCATCACAGAGAATGTGGTCACCGAGAGTTTT
>CADBRL010000078.1 GCA_902797105.1 uncultured Erysipelotrichaceae bacterium | reverse complement strand
AAATCTAAAGTTTTTGAAAGGATTATTTCTTAGTGCTGGCTTGGGATAAATTTTTATTTTGTCTGTTTTACCTAGTAAATAATCAATAGATGTATTATAAAAATCTGCTAAAGCTGATAAATAGTCAATTGGTATTAGTCTTTTGCCTATTTCATATTCGCTATATTGTTGTTGCTTAAAACCTAAGACGTTTGCTATATCTACTTGTTTTAAGTTTTTATTTTCTCTCATTTCTTTTAATCTTGGTAGGTTCATAATTCACTTTATTTCTTTCTTTTAAATTTGTTTAATAGTTTATCACCGAGGAGTTTGTTAAGTAAATCTTTATTCATTAGATAATAAAGTATTAGACAGGTAAGACCTACAAGTCCTAGAGTTAGTAACATATATAATTTGCCTGTGACATGATTAAATATAAGTGGTTTAATAATTAGACATATTGCTATTAATATTGTTATTGTTAATATAAGTTTTGGTATAGATTTAATCGTTTCTTTATAACTAAAGTTGTATTTATGATGTAATGTATAAAGCGGAATTATTAATGATAATATGTAACCAATTGTGGTTGCAAGTATTGCTCCGTAGAATGGATATATGCCGAGTTTATTAAATAAGAATATTAATGGGATATCTAATATTGTTTTAGTAATTAGTCCAGTTCCACATGATATGTAAATTAGTTTGGTTTTTGATAAGCCTTGGAGAGCACTACATATCATTATGTAAGCTGAGTCTAATATGGCAAGTAATATAGTATATTTGAATATTAATGGACCATAAAAGCTTTCGCCATAGAATATTGTCCAAACTTGTTTTGAAAATATACTTAAGAATATTGATAATGGTAGTATGACGTAAAGTAGTACTTGAAGTGTTTTGTTAAATTGTGAGTTTACTTCTTTCATATCTTTTTTTGTGTAAGACTCCACAATTGTTGGGATTAAGCTTATTACAAGTCCAGTTGCAATTGCAGTTACTACACTTACTAGTTTGCTTCCCCAGGTGGTAAATACTGAGGATATTGTTTCGATGTCCCCAGCTGGGTAACCTATCCAATTTAATCCTTTTATAACTAATATCATGTCAACAGTATTATAAATACTATTGGCAACGTTAATAACAATAAATGGAATGCAATAACCAATTAGTTTTTTAAATATTGTTTTCTTTTCATCTTTAGATACTTCTTCATATGGAACGAATAAATCTTTTTTTACTTTGTTTGTTTTAATAAGTAGATAAAGATATGAAGCTAAGGCACCTGCACAAGCTCCGAATACAGCAATACCAACAGCTTGGGCAGTTGATAAATGAAATACTTTTAGTGCTAAGTAAGATCCAACTATAATTACTAGGACCCTTACAAATTGTTCGATTACTTGACCAATCGATGGTGCAGCAATGTAGTGATGGCCTTGTAAGTATCCTCTGAAAATGCTTAATAGTGGTACAACTAAAATGGCAAAGGATACACATCTGATTACAAATGCAACATCCGATACTGTATTTCCACCAGTTAAATCACCAACTATAGCATTTGCTATGAGATTTGCTCCGAAGAAACAAATGCAAAATGATACAATAGAAAATATTCTTATTATTTTTTGTGAATATTTAAACATGTAAGTTTTTTCCTTCATTTTGCCTAATGTGTTGTATTCACTAGTGATTTTACTTATAGCAAGGGGAATACCTGCAGATGATATAATTAAAAAGAAGTTATATATATTATAGGCATATCCATATAAGGAACCACCATTTTCACCAATTATATTATAAAATGGAATTACATAAAGTACTCCGAGTATTTTGGATAAAATTATGGCTATGGTTGCTATTAGAGCACCTTCGATAAATTCATTTTTTTTCAAAAATATCATCTCCGTATGTAGTTATTATATTAAAATTATGTACTTGTTTCAAGTAAACATGAGTTAAATACGTGTAAATTACATAAATTTGGCATTTATTTGAAGCAGGAATCGTGATATAATTATGGTGGAGGACCATATGAAGTTTATAGAATTAAAAAATGTTAATAAAACTTATAAAAATGGAATTACTGCAGTAGCTGATATGACAGTTAGTGTAGCTAAGGGTGAGTTTGTTTTTGTTATTGGTCTAACTGCAAGTGGTAAATCAACATTTATTAAGATGCTTTATAGAGAAGAAAAACCGACGAGTGGTACAGTTTTTGTTGGAGGATTAAATGTTGGTAAACTTAGAAATAGAAAAGTATATAAGCTTAGAAGAAAAGTAGGTATTGTATTTCAAGACTTTAAATTATTACCTAGGCTTACAGTGTATGAGAATGTAGCATTTGCTTTAGAATGTATTGGTATGAAAGGATCTGAAATAAGACCTAAAGTTTTGAATGCTTTAGAAAGAGTTGGACTTAAAGAAAAGGTACGTTCTTTTCCAGGAGAACTTTCTGGTGGAGAACAACAAAGAGTTTGTATTGCAAGAGCAATTGTTAATGAACCAAAATTATTAATTTGTGATGAACCAACAGGTAATTTAGATCCTGAAACTAGTGAAGAAATTATGAAAGTAATTGAAAATATTAATAAAGAATTGGGTACAACTATAATTATGGCTACCCATGATAAAGATATTGTTAATAGAATGAAGAAAAGAGTTCTAGTTATTAATCATGGAGTGCTTGTTGGTGATTATGCGAAAGGAAGTTATAAGACAAATGAGAGCATGTAGAATATTTTTTAGAAGTATAAGAGATGCTTTCAAAAGCGTCGTTAGAAACTTTTCTTTGAGTTTTGCATCAATTATGTGTACAACAATAACTCTTATTTTGGTGGCTGTTGCTATTGTGGCTGCTGCTAATGTGCAAAATGCAACTAAGTTAATTGAAGATGAACTTACAATTGTTACATATCTTAAAAAGGATGTAACTGAAGAACAAATTGAAAATATAAAGACTGAATTAAAAAGTTATAAATATATTGATGAAGTAGAGTTTAAAAGTAAAGATGAATGGAAACTTGAAATGAGTAATTATGATGATTCGTTTAAGACAGTTTTAGATTATTTAGATGAAAATCCTTTGAAAGATTCTTTTGTTTTGAAGGTAAATGATGTTAAAAAATTAAGTGAAACAAGTGAATATGTTAAGGCTGTAACTGGAGTTGACACTGTTAAGTATGGTGAAGGAATGGTTGAACAAGTAATATCTGTATTTGATGTTGTTCAAAAAATTGTTGTAGTTGTTGTAATTGCTTTGATTTTAGTAACTGGTTTTTTAATTAGTAATACTATTAAACTTACAATATTTAGTAGAAGAAGTGAAATTGAAATTATGAGATTGGTTGGTGCTAGTAATATTACTATTAAACTTCCTTTCTTATTTGAAGGTTTAATTATTGGTTTAATTGGTTCAGTTATTCCAATATGTATTACTATTTATGGTTATGTTATTCTTTATTCAAGACTTCATGGTAAATTATTTTCAAATATGATTATGCTTATTAAACCTTATCCATTTGTGTTCAATGTATCACTTATTGTGGTTGCAATTGGTGCTTTGGTTGGTATGTATGGCAGTATTAAAGCTGTCAGAAAGTACTTGAAGGTGTAACTATGAGTATAAAAAAAATAAGTGGATATTTTGTTAGGTACATTTTAGCAATATTTATATTTGTTTCTTGTTTTATATTTAAACCAGCGGATACATATGCTAAAGCAAATACTTTTGGAGAGTTAAAACAAGAACTTGCAGATTTAAAAGCTAAACAACGAGCTAATAATAATAAAAAGAATTTGACTAAAAATCAAATTGCATCTAAAAATAATGATATTAATAATGCAGAAAAAGAGATTGATAGTGGAAGACAAAAGATTGAAGAAGCTAAACAATTAATTAGTCAAACTGAAGTAAAAATACAAGAACTTGAAGATAAAACTAATCAGTTAATGGAGGCTTATCAAGTTATGATGAGTAATAATTCATATTTGGAATTTGTTACTAGTTCTTCATCAATGACAGATTTAATTATGAGAATTGATGCTGTTAAAGAGTTATCTAATTATAATAAAGATAAATTAACTGAATTTGAAGAATTAATTAATACTAATAAACAAACTCAAGTTGATTTAGCTAATTATGAAAAAACTTTGGAAGCTAATATTCAAACTTATAAAAATAATATTCAAGCTTTACAAAATGATTTGGCAAGTCTTAATGAAATTGGAATGGATTTAGTTGATGAAATTAATTCTAAACAACAACTTGTTGATTATTATAATAAAATTGGTTGTAAAAGTGAACAAACTTTAGAGGATTGTTCTAGAATTGCTGGTAATGATGCGTGGCTTAAGCCTTTAAATAAAGGTAGGGTTAATAGTAAATTCGGACAAAGAATTGACCCAATTAGTGGTAAGCTTAAAATACATAAAGCTGTTGATTTAGGTGGTAATGCAGAGGGTACAAATGTGTATTCTATCGGTAATGGTGTTGTTGTTGGCATTGTTGATGCTAAAAAAACCATGTCTAGAACTGGTAGAAAAGTATGTGGTGGTAATCAAGTTTATATTCAGTATGTTATTAAGGGTGAATATTATACTATTTTATATGCTCATTTGCTTACTTTAAATGTTTCAGTATCTCAGAAAGTAACTTCAGAAACTGTAATTGGGAAACAAGGCGGAGGTACACAGACTAGGTCTTGGGAAAGTTGTTCAACTGGTACACACTTGCATTTCCAAGTAAGTAAACATCAATATGAAGGTTATAATACATTTATGGCTTACAGTATTGTGCCACCAGGATATCCGGGAGGAGGAGGCTGGTTCTATTCAAGAACTCAGTACTTTAATTAATATGAAAATAGATACATTAGTGGTTGGTTCTTTGCAAGAAAATTGTTATATTGTTACTATTGGGGATAATTCATTTATTGTTGATCCAGGTGATGAAGCAGAAAGAATAATTAATGCTTGCAAAGATAAAAATATAAAGGAAATACTTGTTACTCATCATCATCTTGACCATGTTGGAGCCTTACAAAAGGTTGAAGAATATTTTGGATTAAAAGAAAAAGTTAAAAGTGGTTTGTTTGATTATGAAGTAATTAAAACACCGGGACATACAGATGATAGTTTAACTTATTATTTTTCAAATGAAAAAGTAATGTTTACTGGTGATTTTCTCTTTTATCATACAATTGGTAGATGTGATTTGCCAACTGGAAGTGAAGAAGATATGATGAAAAGTCTTGAGTTAATAAGCAAGTATTCGGATGATATAGATGTTTATCCTGGGCATGGACCTAAGACAAGTTTAGGTAAAGAAAAACAAAACTTTAAATATTATTTTTGAATATGTAAAAGGCACGTTGTGTCTTTTTTAGTGTTGTTATCTATATCTTTTTGTGATATAATTATTTTAGAAATAAATAGGAAAAGGTGAAGATGAGTGAAGAAAAATGTTAATTTTAAAGTTATTCAAATATGTTTGTTAATTGTGATGATAATCTTGCTTTTAATATTTTGTTTTATGAACTTAAAACATAAAAAAAATGAAAATATAGATGGTACATCAAAGTTGTGGGATATATATGATTTAAATTTAACTAAAATGAAATATAATCTGGATAAAACGATGGATAAACCGAAGGAAAATGTCATTTGTGGTAATTTAAAAGGAATAACATTAAAAAAAGACTCTTATGAAGCTTTGCTCAATAATTTAGGGTGTTATATTACTTTATATTATTATGGATTAGTTGAATATAATGAAACCTATCATAATCCTATAACTGATTATAGAAATAAACATGAAGTTACAGAAAAAGATATTTTGGATTTAAAGCATAATTTGAAAAGTGATACAAGTTTATACTCTAATTTAAAAGGTATGTTAACGTTAAAATTTGATAAGGAAGGTTATGGAAATGATTTATATAATGTTGTATCTGAATTTATAGATAAATTTGATGTTTTATTTTATGATAGCAGTGAAACATATCAAGAAATTTTTTCATATAAACTTTCTGAGATTACTTATGTTACTTATTTGTCTGATTGGTTAAAAAATGAATATTATAATCTAGTAAAATAATAAAAAAACTCTGCAAAATTGATTATGCAGAGTTTTTAAAATAGCTGAAAAGCCAAGTTATCGACATAAAATTGATAGAAATGTAGTAAAATATGTTGATAACTGACATTTTCACAAGGACTTGATTTTTAGTAAATGTCGGCAAATATGACAAAACTACCGAAGTTTACTAAAATTATCGTTGCTGAGGTATAAATTTTATAAGTCTTGATTATTGGCTATAAATTTAGCGATGTTAACATTTTTAATGCCATCTATATTATCTTTTATTATTAAGTCTAATAAGAATAAATATCTTGGGTACATGTCTTTTATATCGTAGAATGGTCTATATTCTCTTTCTGCTGTTTTGTCGTCATCAATATTTTTGGATACTTGGATGTAGAAATAATTATCATTTTGATAACGCGCAATAAAATCTACTTCTAATTTACCAATTTTTCCTACGCTTAGGCTATAACTTTTGCTTATTAAATAATTATGTAAAATATTTTCTAAAACAGGTCCATAATTAATTCTATTATCGGTATTATATAGGAAATATATACTTAAATCTGCTAAGTAATATTTCTTTTCTCCTGATAATGTTACTTTTGATTTTATATCAAATGTATCACAAGGATAAATAATTTTTGCATCACTTAAAACTTTTATGTATTTTTCTATTGTTCTAATATCTAGACCTATATTTATACTATTGTAATATTTTTGTATGCTACTAACTGATATCATACTACCAAAATTATTTATAATATATCTTTGGATATTTTTAAAGTTTTCTGAATTTTTAATTTTTTGATTTACTTTTATATCTTTTATGAAAATATCATCAAGAATATTTTGAACATATAGTTTTCTATCTTGTTCATTATTATAATTTAAAGCTCCAGGAAATCCACCTTCGCGAATATATTGTTCGAATTCTTCATATATTGAGTCTTTAGCTTGGATGTTTAAGAATTTTTTCATATCAATATATTCGTAGAAATTTAGTGGTAACATTTCAATTTCTATTTTTCTTCCTGTTAGTTTTGTGACTAATTCACCACTTAATAGGTATGAATTAGAACCTGTAAGGAAAATAGAATAATTTTTTTCACTGCGATAACTTTCGATTATTTCTTCAAAACCTATTACATTTTGGATTTCGTCTATAAATATATATTTAAAATCATTGTCTGTAATAAGTGAAGCAATAAGTTTATCTAATTGTTCCGGGGTTTTAACATTTTTATACGGCCTTTTATCTAAATTAATTTCAATGATATTTTTTTCTTCGATGCCTTTTTCTTTCAACTCTTCTACAATTGTTTCAAGTAATGATGATTTTCCGCATCTTCTTATGCCAGTTATAACTTTTATTGTTTCGGCATCGCTATAAAAACCTCTTATTTTGTTTAAATATAATTCTCTTTTATATAATTTGTCCATTTTTATCACCAATTTAATTTTATAAAAAAATAACTGAAAAGTCAAGTTATCAACATAAATTTGATGTAAATATGTTAAAATATGTTGATAACTGCCAATTTCATGTTATTTTATTTTCTATCTATTATTGATTTTGGATATGGTTTTCTTTCATCGGTTACATAAAGAATATAATCAATTGATGTATTATAATATTCTGCTAATTTAATTAATTGTCCATATGCCATTTCATTTTCTTCAAGTTCATATCTTGCGTATTGTTGTTGAGAAATATTAAGTATTTTTGCAACATCTTTTTGCCTCAAGTCACGGTCTTCGCGAAGCTCTTTTATTCTGTTCATTGACAACACCCAATATAATTTTATCTTACTCACTTTATTTGTATTGATTTTTACTCAGAAAATGAGTATAATTAAACTGTATACTCATAAAGTGAGTAAATGAGGTGGTTGTGTAATGAAAAAGAAGTTATTAGTTTTGGGTGTTATTGGGTTAGTTAGTTTGTCAATTGTTTTAGTAAGAGAAAATATAATGTTAAAAAGTAAAATTAATGTTGACACAGATAATGTAAAGAAGATTAAACATAAAGATATGTTATCTATGATGTTAGAAACTAAAGCTGGTAGTGGAAATTATGAACTTACCACAAGAGAAAGTTGGCCAACAGATGGGTATAAGTTTAATTCAGAGTTGTCAAAGTGTGAAAATGGTGGAGAATTATCGTGGGATGATATAAATAAAAGAGTGCTTATGAGTGGTAATGTATCAGATAAGTGTTATATCTATTTTGATATTTTTACGTTATCCGATTATGTAATTTCACAATATAATGGAGTTCAAGGTAATAACAATATTTATTATCATGATAGCACTTTAGAAAATGGGGCTGGGGATAACTCATATAGATATGCTGGTTCAAGTGATACAACTAATAATTATGTGTGTTTTGGTAGTGATGCAGCAACATGTCCGGAAGATAACTTGTATAGAATGATTGGGGTATTTGATGGACAAGTTAAATTAATAAAAGCGACAGAGGCATCAAGTAGTTTATTAGGAACAAATGGCGCATGCGGTTATTCAAATGGTTATGGAAATTTGTATTATTGGTCGACTTTAAATTCATGTCCTAGTACCACAGGTTATATAAATGATAATTCAAATAATGCTATGTTTGTATCAAATAGAAAAAATAGTTTAGCTGCCGGAAACCCTGATGCTGATAGATATTGTAATTTGTGGAAATATTCAACTTTAAATACTATAAATTTGAATACAAATTTTTTGACAAACACAGGTTCGAAATGGACAGAACTGATTGTGGATACTGTGTGGAAAATAGGTGGATATAATACAAATAATGTTACTCCAAGTGTATTTTATGCTGCTGAAGTAGAAAAGGCTACTGAAACTTATGGACCTAGTGATGGAATATCAAAAATAGGATTGATATATGTATCTGATTTTGGATTTGCAGCGAGTACAAGTGCATGGACAACAACAATGGATTCTTACAGAAATTTTAATGATGTTAATTGGTTATCGCTAATTGATAGTTGGACAATAACACACAATTTGTCTAATGATACTGAAGTTTTTTCGGTTAGTAATGGAATTTTGTACTATACAGGTAATGTTGCTGTTACAGGACAAAAAAGATATGTTTATCCTGTATTTTATCTTCTTTCTTCTGTAGCTTATTCTTCTGGAGATGGAACTAAAGATGCTCCAATTCGCATAAATTAAAGCAAAAATCACACAATGAACTGCACCCTTTAGAGTAGACATCATAAAAAAAGCAGTTTAAGAAAAGTGTTATAATACGCTTCCGAAAGGAGGTGTATTTT
>CADBRL010000077.1 GCA_902797105.1 uncultured Erysipelotrichaceae bacterium | reverse complement strand
CTTTCTTTCTTCCAAGCACAACTTCCAGAACTTGAAGGCGTTATTAATGTTGATTTATAATCCACTCAACCTTATCTATTTTAGCATATTTAGAAATTTCTAAGTATGTTTTTTTTAAGAATTCTTCATAACTATCACACTTTTTTATAATGTTAACTAACTGTTCTTCATCACCATTTTTATTCATAACACCTTCATATACATCAAAATAATAAGTTGGATATAAAAGTCTAGCATAAAGCATTTGATATTCATACAAACTTAAATGTCTAATTTTAAGATAACTAGATAGTTCATCTAAACAAAAACAAATATCTTTCTGAAAAAACATAGCTTTCAAATATTCTGCAATATCCCTAACTTCTAAATCAAACACAAAAGAAAGCGGATTTAAATAATTAAGCTTATAATTTGGATAAAACACCCTTCTATGAGATAAAACAATCCTATAAGCATCTCCCCCATATTTCATATTAGTATTATTTACATAACTAATAGCATTTTCAGCCATACCAACATAATAACTAAATGAATTTTTAACAACATCTTTTTCTATAGAAAGTTCCCTTACTTGATATTCAAAGTAATCTATCTTTTCACTCCACAAAGTTCCCCAATTATTGCGATACAAATTAGATTTATTGTTATTAAGTACTAATTTTTCACTAATTTTAACCATGTCAAATATATCATATTCTTCATTTAAATTACTAACAACAAAAAGTATATAATTATACTCACCTACTTTTGTTAAAAAACTATTATTTCTATTTATAAGTATTTTATGAACATTTATACCTTTTTTAACCATTTCATTACTAACATTAATAATGTCTTCCAGTTCTTCAATCCCACGATTATAAAACACAAAAAAGTAATCTTGATTTTCTATCTTAAAATGATATTTACCATCAAGTTCTTCAATACTTTCTATATCTAGTCCATAATAATATTCGAGTGTTTCTTTCATACTAAATTATATAAAAAAAATAGGTTTTTAGACCTATTATTTATTATTAAATTTAGCAACTAATGCATCAAACATGTTTTCACAAGCTTTTAAGAATGCTTCCTTATCAGCAGTAAAATCAACTGGTGTATCATTCACAGGTTCTGGAATTGGTTCAACACTAGGCATTGGTGTTACTTCAACTTCAGGCATAACTGGAGCTACAACTTGACTTTCTACTGGTGCACTTGGCATAACAGGTGCACTTGGAGCAGGATTAACATTTTGCATTTCCACTGGATTTACTACTTCACTTTGTACTGGAGTAACTTCTGGTGTTACAGGTCCAGCCATAGGTGTTACTTCTGGTGCACTCATAATTTCTTGATGAGCCGGAGCAACTTGAACTTCTGGTTCTACTGAAGCATTTTCCAAAACTACTGGTTTATAATTATTTTTTAAGGCTTCAAAAGATGCAACAGGAAGTGTTAGTTGTTTAAAAAACATATCTTCAGCATTAACTGATTCAGGTACACTAATATAATCAACTTGATTTCCAGAAATAATTAATCTTAAAGCTTCTTTAACACTATTCCATTCACTATCTGGAATTAAACTAAGTGCATTATTAACAAGCTTAGAAACCAAAATTATTGGAAGTCCCATTGTTCCATTCATTTCATTATCAACAACAACATATTCTCCACTACCACTTTTAAAAGCAGTAACAAGTGGTTTTTCTAATACTCCACCAGACATAGTATTTATTTTTAATTTTTCCATATTATTCTATCCCTTCTTTATTCTCTTTAAATTATACCAAATTATTTTTTAATTTTCAATATAAAATATTTACAACCATAAGCACAATACTTTTCAATATAATCATCAACCTTTTGAATATCATTTACTGGTTTAAAATATTTATTATTTTTATCATTAAAGCCCTTAAGTCTTACTTTACCATATGCATAATCCCCTAAAATATAATCAAAACTATCATAATAATCAGTTATTTTTCCTTCCAAATCACTTATATCCAAAGCATCTTTTTCATTTTTAATAACTTCATATTTTTTATTATCAATAATAACTTCCATAAACACTCCCTATATAACCATAAACACAACAATACCCAATATCATTAAAGCTGTACAAATAACACTAATAACTAAAAGGATATCAACATAACCATTTCCACTAGTAACTTTATTATTTTCTCTTTCTATAGCTTCAATAGCTTTATCAAGTAAATATTCTTTATTAATAGCATTTTCTCTAATTTTAAAATAATCATAAACTTGTGAATTGACTTTATCAACATCACTACTATCCATATTTTTAATATCATCAAAACTATAATTAAGTAGTTCATAAGCTTTTATATTTAAATAATGTTTTTCTTTAGGTAAAATGACTTTTACGTTTTCTTTCATTTGCACCTTAAAATATCTATCAACTTCTAAAACATCACTAGCTTGTAAGAAATTATATGATACTCTAAGTGGATTTTTAGAATATGGTGTATAAAGCAAATCATAAAATTCGATTACTTCAGCTTCAGTTAAATAAAAATTTAATTTCTTTTTTATCAACATATCCACAAGCTCTTTTTGAATAATTATAAAGTATGGATTTTTATTTTTAACACTTCTCTTTTCATTTTCTTTTTCAAAATCTAAAAATAATTGTAAATTTGATAAAAACACTTCAACATCAGTTTTACTATAACCAAATTTACTTAAATTATCTTTTAAAAGTTCAGCATCATCCATAACTTTAGGGTTAACAATATCAAGTTCACTATAAATGGATACAAGACTTCTTAAAACCACAACTAAGAAAGAGTTATATGTAACCCCTTGGATATTATCGCTACTGTTTAAATAGTCATTAATTGCCTTAGTAAATGCTTCATTAATAAACACTTTATCCACTATATCTTCACCCTATAATAAATTATAACACACTTTTTATTCAATTGGAATAGAAAAATTGCGACTTTGGTTCTGAATTAATCCGCCATAAACTTCAGGAACTCTTCCATTAATGACAGATGATGCTACCAAAACATTATATTCAATTTTATTAGTTTTCTCACTTACTGGACTTATCAAATCAGTTTTAAGCTCAACAGTTACATAAATTTCCACTAAAGCATTATTAATACCATAATCAGTAATTTTTGTTTTGATATTTGTAAGAATAGAACCAACAAAATTAACTGGAACATAAACACTAGGACCTAAATTAGAAAGAAAAACACTTGTACTTCCCGTAAAAAATGGAATTTTAAGAGCTATTCCTTTACCTCCAGAAACAATATTTTTAGCCTTTACACCTTTATTTCCATTTTCCAAATCACTAATCGCTGTTTCCAGTTCTTGTGTCACAACCTCAAGTGCATAATAAGCTTGGTCCATATCATAAGAAACATAAAGTATTTCCCCATCTTTATTTTTATTAATCACAATAATATCTTTCATAACATCATCTTTTAACAAATCAAAATTAATATTATTACTTAAAAAGCCTTCCATAAATTCATTTAACTTAATAAAAGCTACATCTATTAATTTATCACTTGTAATTTTACTATATAAATTAAAAAGAATACATGTAAAAAAAAATATCAAAGCTACCACTATATACATAACTTTAGATATTTTTAAATTTTTCCTTTTCTTAAATCTTTTCATATTAAATAATATGATTACATAAATGATTTTATAAATAAAAATAAACCAACCAAGAACACAATTATTACTAAAGCAATTAATATTTTAATGCCCACACCAACTTTATCATCTTCTGCAAAATCATTTTCATCTTCAAAATCTTTTTTCTTAAACAAATCACTTGTATAAAAAGAATTATCTAATGTTTCTTTTTTACTGTTCTCTTCATTTAAATTTTCTTTTTCCTTCTCTTTTTCTTTTATTTCCGTAATTGTTGTAACACTAGTTTCCATACTTTCATAAACTTGTGTATCATCATCACCCTTTAAATCAGTCAAAATATCTAAAGGATCAACATCTTTTTCTTCTTTTTTCTTTGCTTCATTAATAGTAATTGTATTAATCAAATTCATTAAATTTTCTTCAGGATTTATCTTTTTTTCTTCCTTTTCTTCTGTTTCTACAATATTCAAATTATTTAAAATATCATACTGAGTATTTCTAAGTTTTTTAGCTCTAACTTCTTCATAAGTTTCTACCTTTTCATCCTTAGCTTTTTCTAATACTTTAGTTAAATCATATTCTTTAGTATCTTCCTTATCAAGTCTACTTACTTCTTCTCTAGGTTCAACCCTTATACTTCTTCTCTGAGGTCTATCATTATATCTTTTATCAAGAATTTTCTTTATTTGTTCAACATCAATTTCTCTTTCTTGATTACCAATCACCGTAGCATTGCTATGCACATTAAAATTATCAAGTTCACTATTATTAATTTGTTTATATAACTCACTATTTTTAGATACCCTTGACATTCTATCACTTTCATTATATTTATTAATTCTTGTGTCCATACGCACTACCTCTATAATCATGATAACATATTTAAGTATTTTTTTAAAGGCTAATAATTGATTTTTTATAAACTTTTTATTATAATTAGAAAAGGAGGATACATGGAAAAGTTAAACGTAAATGAAAATTGCATTGGCTGTGGAATGTGTGTTGCTATTGATCAAGAACACTTTGAAATAGTTGATGGCCTATCAAAAGCTACAAATAGTGACAACCTTGATAGCAAAGACTTAGAAAATGCTATAGCATCTTGCCCAGTTGCAGCTATTGAAAAAACTGAAGAAAACTAAAAAATGCTAAGTAATCAAACTTAACATTTTTTTAATGCATATAATTTTTTTATTTCCTTTATACTAAGTTGTCTATATTCTCCAGATTTAAGTCCATCTAAAGTTAAAAATGCATAACCTACCCTAGATAATTTCATTACGTCGATATGCATACTTTCAAATATTCTTTTTACTATATGATTTCTACCTTCAACAATAGTAAGTTCTATTATAGATGTATTTTTTTCATTATCTTTTTTTCTAACTTTAAATCTCTTTATTTCAACTTTTCTATTATCAATAACGATTCCTTTTTTTAACTTATTTATATCATCTTTATCAAGTATCTTATTTAATTTAGCAACATATGTTTTCTCTATTTCATAACTTGGATGCATTAACATATTAGCAAAATCACCATCATTAGTTAAAATAATTAATCCTGTAGTATCGTAATCAAGTCTACCTACTGGATATATTCTCGCATCAGTATTAATTAAATCAGTAACAGTTATTCTACCTT
>CADBRL010000076.1 GCA_902797105.1 uncultured Erysipelotrichaceae bacterium | reverse complement strand
CCAGGATTATTTATAGATAAACCAACAGCTTCACTCCAAGTTGCACTACAAAATTGCACATCACCTTTACGGCAAGCTTCACATTTACCACATGGTGAAATAGGAAGTGCCGTAACTCTATCACCAACTTCTAAATCTAGTCTATCTCCAGGGTCAACAACTCTACCACAAAACTCATGTCCCATAACCAACCCTTTAGGTTCTCCATTAACCCAATAATGAATATCAGAACCACAAATACCAGTTTTTAAAACATCAATTATAACCTTTGAACCATCAGCTTTAGGTTCTTCAATTTCTTTAATTTCAAATTGTTTAACATCTTTAATCGCACATGCTTTCATAACAACATCTCCTTACTATATAGCCATTATAACACTTTTTAAAATAAATTAATACTATATAAAAAAATTAATTTACAAATTAATGTAAACTATTTCTTTATTGTAACAACATGAGGATATGGTATTTCAATTCCTTCTTTATCAAATCTTTTCTTAATAATATAATTTAACTTATACATATTTTCAAAAGTATCTCCATTATCTTTACCCCAAACCCAAGCTTTAATACTAATTGACGAATCATTTAAACTAGCAACTCTAACCTTTGGAAATTCTACATCCTTATTTTTCCCTTTTGGATTTGGATGATACATCTTATTCATTTCTTCTTTAATTATATGCATTGCTTTATCAACATCAGATTCATAAGATATGGCAAAATCAACTAATTTCATATTTTCATTATCTGAATAGTTAAAATTTTCAATTGTATAAGAATTCATTTGACTATTAGGTATAATAACTCTTCGATTATTAATAGTTCTAATAATTGTATGCCTCATTGTAATGTCTTCAACAGTACCACTAACACCTTGATTTGAACATTCAATAAAATCACCAACTTCAAAAGCATCACCAATAACAAGTGCAAAACTTCCAAAAAAATCTTTCAAACTTTCTTGAGCAGCAAGTCCTAAAACAACTGAACCAATTCCTAATCCTGATAACAAAGTAACTGAAAATTTATGAAAGGCATCAAACTGTCCTAAAGCCAAAAGTATCATAAATCCATATAATACTAATTTTTTTATTCTTTTAATAAACATAAGTAATGTTGTAACATTTTTCTTTCTTTTTCTTCTGATAGTTCTATCAATTATTTTATCTACTACATTATTAATAACTATTGTTACCAACAACATTAAAACTATTGCCACAAATTTATCTTTATTCAAAAATTTTTCCATCATATTCACCACCTATATAATACCAAAATTCAAATAAATTTGCAATTATTAAAATTTGTGCTATAATATAAAGCATTCATGCAAGGGGGAATTTAAATGAATTATTTAAGCATTGGAACAAATACAATATCACCTGAATTATTTTTAGAAATTAAAAACACCAATAAAATTAAACCAACCGGAGGATTATGGGCTACAACATACAATACAAATTATGCTAACTATAATGAATGGGCCGATTACTTATGTGACCATCCACATTTACTTTTTTATCGTCGTTTTGATAACCCATATCTTTTAGCAGCAATTTATTTTACATTAAATGATAATGCTAATATTTTTACAATTGATAGTGTAGAAAAAATAGCATATTTAAAAACAAACTATCCTTTTAACAACTGGTTTGATTATGAAAAACTAGCTCAACATTATGATGGAATTTTTATAGATTTATATAGTTTACAAAGAACCAATCATGAAATAAATAATATCTTATTTTCAAATTTTTCAGTAAGTACATTAATTTTATTTAATACCAACTGCATAAAGCATTATCAAAATGCATTAATTGACTTAACAAATATTGACTTTGGTGCCCATGAATTTCCTGAATATTCTATAAAGATAGATGAAGAAATACATAAAATAGAAAAACCAAGTATAGAAATATTAACATTAATGGAAATAATAAAAAAGTATATCGAAACTAACAACATCAAACCAACACCAGAAAATTTTGAAAAAATAAAAAAAATCTTTCAAGGAGCAATAAATGAAGCATTAAAATATTATGAAATTCCTCAAAAAGATATGTTACTAGTTAGAAAAGTGTTTAATCAATTTTAAGCACTTTTTTTATTATAATACTAAATAAATAAGCAACAACCATCATAACAATTACAGTTATAATACTAGATGGATTATGCAAACTTTCCAAAAGCCCAGTACCAACAATACCCCAGAAATATACTAAAAATATTTTACTTATAAGTATCGCAGTCATATATTTCTTAAAATTCATATTACATAAACCCGCTGCAATATTAATCATAAATGCTGGTGTAAAAGGAATAGATAAAATAACAGTAACCTGACTTAAAGACAAATTTTCAATATAGTGCATACATTTAGTAAGCAAATTTACATCTTTTATTTTATCAACAATCCAATTTCTAAAAAATCTTTTAACCAAATAATAAGAAATCATACAACCAATACACGTACATATCCAAGAAATTATAAAACCTAATACTTTTCCGAAAGCTACAAAATTTATTGTTATGAAAACAAAAAGTGGTAACGGAGGTATAATACTTTCCAAAACAATGAAAAGAGAACCAAGTAAAGGTCCATAAACACCTAAGGCATCAATTGTACTCATTATAAATTCATAAAAACTATTAAATAATTCACTCATATTTACCACATTCACTATTATACCACAATTTTCTAAAATTACTAAACTAACGCATTACTTGCGTCACGTTATACCCCAAATATTCTAAATATGCTACAACTCTCCCGCTTAAATGTCCTTTATTACATACTATATAGTACTTTTTACTAAAATCCAAATAATCTTTGCTATTAAAAAGTAATTTATCAGCATATATATTAATACTCCCTAAAGTTGGATTTTTCATGTAATCTTCTGGATGTTGTACATCAATTAACATTCCCATTCCAGGATTGTATTCACTTAATTTTATTCTTTTCATATATTATCACAATATATAATATGAATATATTTACTTAAGCAAATAACAAACACCTAATTATTAATATTGTCTGTTTATTTATTAAGATTTAATAACTTATATCTAATTATTATTTTTATTTTTATTTTCATTTTTATAATTTCCCTTTATGATATTTAAACTAGTTACTTTTTTGGCATTCTTATAAGAGTCTTTTTTTCCATAGAGAAGTTTTCTATCCTACCACATTCAGAGTGCACTTCATGTCAAATTTTGTCACGAACCTTAAATTTCTTTATTTTTT
>CADBRL010000075.1 GCA_902797105.1 uncultured Erysipelotrichaceae bacterium | reverse complement strand
ACAAGCTCCAAAATTACTTGCTGATATGTTCCATCTTGATGCTGGTGATATGAAGCTTGGTATTATGGATAAACTTGCTGCTGGTGGAGCTTTAACTGCTGGAGCATTAGTGGGCGGTGGGGCTACTGCTTTAACTCGAAATGCTGTTAATAAAATTGGTAAAACTAAGTGGAGAGATGCAAATGGTAATCTTAGACTTGGCAATGTAGCTAAAGGAATTGGTTCAGTTGCATTAAGTAGTTTAGCTGGTGGTACTTCTGGCGCTTTAAGATCTGGAAAGGCCGGTTTAAAAGCTAAAAATTTTGGTGATATGAAAAAAAGTGCTAGTGAAGGAGCTAAAGCTGCGGTAGAAAAAAGATATAATAGAGAAAAATATTGGGCTTCTCATAGTAGAGGCAATGGCTTAATAGATGATGTTGGAAATGTTTTATTTGGTCATGCTAGTGATGCTGTTGGCACTGCAGTAAGCTGGGCAGGTTACAAAAATTTAGAACAATTGAAACTTGAAAATGCGGGTATGGATGAAATAACAAATTCCAAAGATGCTATGGAAAATGCAATTAAAGCTTATATTGAAAAAGAAGTTAATAAAGGCAATAAGGATGTTGGAATTGCGACGGCTTATGACTCTACTGGTAAGGTTATCAAACGTAATGTTGATTTAATTAATTATATAGCAGCAAAAGATGCTTTGGCTAGAGCACAATCAACTGGTCAAGGCGTTGTAGCTGCCCAAGCTGCTTTTGGTAAAATAGAAAAACAAGTAATGCAACAAATGGCTAATGCTTTATTGGTTTCATCTGATAACTGGTCTAATTATAGCGACGATGATCGCGCTCATTTAGGAGATTTACGTGTTGGTGCAGTTAAATTTAAGGGCGCAGTATACAACAATTCTAATCTAGATGCATTAAAAGAAGTAGGCATAGTAGGAGATAACTTTACTCAAGATAAAGATGTTGAGTATGGTGTAGAGGGATCGCCACTTGAAAATATGGGAGATTCTATTAAACGTCATAAGAGTGATAATAATGTTGAAATTGCTACAAGATCACAAGAAGGTAGCGACAATAATAAAAAGTCATAATTAAGAAAGGGATGAAAAGGGATGAATAATTATTTAATACCTGCAAATTCTAAAAAGTCACAACTTATATTAGGGTTCTTTACTCTAACTGATATTATACTTTTTGGATTTGGATGTGGACTTACAATACTTTTACTTATGATAGTGCAAAATGCAAGTGTATTTCAAATGATTTTGATACTTATGCCTGCAGTAATAACTGGTTTTCTAGTAACACCAGTTATGCATTATCATAATGTGTTACAATTTATAATTAATGTATGTAATTTTGTATTTAATCCACGTAGATATTATTGGAAAGGTTGGTGTGTGAAAGATGAATTCGAAACTAAATAGTAATTCACAAAATGGAACAAATTTTACTGAAAATTGGTTACCTGTTAAACAAATAATGAATGGTATGATACAACTTGATAATGGTTATTATGTAACTGGTGTTAAGATTATGCCTAAGAATATATTTATTATGGATCCTGGTACTCAACAAAATACTATATATCAACTTAGAAATTTTTATAATAGTATAGATTATGAATTTTGGCTTTTAATAGCAGATAGGCCTGTTGATATAGATGTTTATTTATCTCAACTTCAACTTATGTATAATAATGCTCAAAGTAATACTACTAGAAAATTAATTATGCAAGATATTAATAAAGCTAATTTATTTATGAGTAGTGAGTATAATGTTGTTGATACTGAATATTATATTTTATTTAAGGAAAAAAGATTAGAACTTGTTCAAAAGAAGTTACATAATTTAATTAGTGGACTTGCAAATGCAGGACTTCAATCAACACAAACAAGTAATAATGATTTAAGAGTAGTTTTAGATAATTTCTTAAATGGTGGAGAAACTACTAAATTTGGGGCGGTGATGTAATATGACAAGTTTAAAAAGTGAAATTGCTCCGAAAGGAATGGAGTTTAAACCAACTGAATTTGTTTTAGGTGGTAAATATTCAACTATTTTAACTGTTGTTTCTTTTCCAAGAAATATAGCACCTGGATTTCTATCTGATATTACTAATATTCAAGGTGTTAAAATAGCTATTAAACATATACCTATTCAATTTAGTGTTTTACAAAAAATGCTTAATAAAGAAATAGCAGATTTAAAAACTAGATATCAAAGTGAAAAAGACCAAACAATGCAAGAAAGAATAAGACAAGACTATGAGTCTTTGGAACAATTTATTCAAATGCTAGCAGCTACTCAAGCAAGAATATTTGATTTTCAAATGCATTTAATGATTACTGCTGATAATAAAGAAGAATTAGAACTTAGAAAGATACAAGTAAGAAGTTATCTTGATGCACTTGGAATGAGAGCTATTGCATTAATGTTTGAGCAAGAAAAAGCATTAAAGTCAATTCTTCCAATATTCCCACCTCAAGATATTGAAAATAGAATTGGGACACCAATACCATCAGTTACTGTGGCTGCTATGTATCCATTTGTATTTGATAGTATTAAAGATCCTGGAAGTGCGACACTTCTTGGTGTAGATTTCTCTGGTGGGGTTATTCTGTTTAATCAATTCTTATATCAAATTAGAAAAGAAAATAATAGAAATAATGCTAACATTATTTTACTTGGTATGAGTGGTAGTGGTAAATCCACTGCTGCAAAAGTACTTCTTAGAACTCATATAAGAAATGGATTTAAAGTTGTTTGTGTAGACCCAGAAGGTGAACTTGGAGAAATGTGCAATAGTATGGGTGGAGATTTCTTAGACCTTGGTAAAGGTGGAGAATTCGGTATGATAAATCCTCTTGAAATTGTTATCGATGCTGATGAAGAAGAAATTGCACAAGGTCTTGGTTATACTGTTTTAACTAGAACTTTACAACAAGTTAAAGCTTTTATGAAATATTATTCACCAAGTATTGAAGATGATGTTTTAACGATGTTTAGTGATGTTTTACAAGAAACTTATAAGAGATTTAGAATAAATTATAATACTGATTTCACTAAATTAACTAGTGCAGATTATCCAACATTTGATGATGTTTATGCAACAATAAAGGGACATTTAATTGGTATGACTGATGCTACTCATGAAAGAGATGTACTCGAAAGACTAGAACTTAAAATTAGACCTTTAGTTAAAGAACTTAGATATTATTTTACCGGTAAAACTACGTTAAGTATTGAGAGTGATTTTATTGTATTTAATATAAAAGAACTTATGAATAGTGATGAAAATATTAAAAATGCATTATTCTTTAATATTTTGAAGTATGCTTGGGGTCTATGTTTAGATAAAGATGTTAATACTGTTATGATGGTTGATGAAGCACATGTTCTTTTATCTGGTCATAATGAATTAGGTGCTGAATTCTTAGCCCAAATTCAAAGAAGAAGTAGAAAGTATAATACTGGTACAATTATTATAACTCAACAACCAACAGACTTTGCAGCACCTAATATTATTACTCATGGTAAAGCAATATTTGATAATGCATCATATTACATTGTAATGGGTCTTAGAAAGCAAGCTGTTGAAGATTTATCTAAGTTAATAGATTTAAATGAAAATGAAAAAGAAACTATTAAATATTATAATCAAGGAGAAGCGTTATTTATATGTGGTAACAAGAGAATGAAAATTCAAATTGTTGTTACTCAAGAAGAGTTAGACTCTTTTGGTTCAGGTGGAGGTT
>CADBRL010000074.1 GCA_902797105.1 uncultured Erysipelotrichaceae bacterium | reverse complement strand
TACGACATAAATCTTGCAAAAATTCTAGATATGGATTATACTAAACTTATGAAAGACAATGAGTCTTTAGAAAAATTATTATATCTTTTAGTCAGCGATGATGAAAGATTAATAAAAAAAGTATATGATGGTGATGATTTTATGGCAAAAATAATACGTGAAGTAAAGAATAATTCAGATGACTTTGATAATTTACTTAGATATAACAGAGATGTTATATTTGATGGCAATGAAAAAGAAGAAGCATTTGAAGATGGCGTAGAACGTGGGTATAAAAAAGGCGTAGAACATGGCATTAAACAAGGCGTTGAACAAAAGACTATTGATGTTGCCAAAGCAATGCTTCAAGAAAATTGCAATGTAGATTTGATTTGTAGAGTTACTAAATTATCACTGGATGAAGTTGAAAAACTAAAAGAAGAATTGAAATAATTCTTCTTTTAATTTACTTTTAATTATTTATCTGTTACAATTAGGTTAAGTTGAATTGAGGAAGTAAATATGAGTACATTAAATATTATAAGTTTTATCGGAGATAATTATCTAAGTTGGAAGACAGTATATTACGCTATAAGTAGTGTTTTATCCGCAATGTTTGCGTATAAAACTTTATATTGGATTATAGGTTTTTTCTTTACTAGAAAATTTAAACCAGCTAAAAATAAGCATAAATATGCTATTTTAATAGCAGCAAGAAATGAAAAGTATGTAATAGGAAATTTACTGGATAGTATAAATAAACAAGATTATCCAAAAGATTTAATTACAACTTTTGTTGTAGCAGATAATTGTACTGATAATACTGCAGAAATAGCAAGAAATCATGGGGCAATATGCTATGAAAGATTTGATGATAAACATCGAACTAAAGGTTATGCTCTAGAGTTTTTACTTGATAGAATTGAAGAAGATTATGGCAGAATGAGTTTTGAAGGTTATTTTATTTTTGATGCTGATAATTTATTAAAAAAAGATTATATAACTAAAATGAATGATGCTTTTGACTCTGGAGAAAAGATTATAACATCTTATAGAAATACTAAAAACTTTGATGAGAACTGGATTGCATCAACATATGCACTTCACTGGATTAGGTCAATTAGATATAATCATAGAGCAAGAAGTGTTTTAAGACTTGCAACAAATATTCAAGGTACTGGTTTTTTATTTACAAATGAAATAGTTAAAAATGGTTGGCATTATACATCACTTACTGAAGATAGAGCACTTACTGCAGATGCTGTTGCTCAAGGTTACCAAATTACTTATCAAAATGATGCTATGTTTTATGATGAACAACCAACTAGTTTAAAAGTTGCTTTAAGACAAAGAACAAGATGGGCTAAAGGTCACTTGCAAGCTTTTGTTGAGTCTGGTCCATATTTATTTATTAATATTTTCTTAGGTAAATGGTTTGTTAGAACAAGATGGGGTGAAACTTCCGTAAATAAAAAGAAAAAATCAAAAACATTTAAAGAATTTATTCTTAATATTATAGAAAATATTAGACATAGATTTGCTTCATTTGATACATTAATGCAACTTACACCATTTTCAGTTTTTAATATTGCTAGATGGTTAATTGTTATCGTAGTTATGTATGGATGTTACTGTTATAACACTGGTATTGATGGAGTTAATTTCTTCGGAGGAAGTACTTATCTTGCCATGTTACTTAGACATTTCTTTGAAGTAAAAGTTTTTGCATCACCTGGAGTTAATGCTTTATTCATTGGTATGCTTACATCTTTATGGCTAAGAATATTATTTAGAATAGGCATGTATATTGAGAATATGTGGGTAGCAATTTATCTATTTATTGTGGAACATAAAAATATTAAAAAAATGTCTATATGGAAAAAAATGCTTTATACATTTACATGGCCAACATTTGATATCATAGGTAGATATGCAACATATGTAGCTTTATTTATGAAAGTTGAATGGAAACCAATACCCCATGAAAGTAAAGTCACTATTGATGATTTAAATAAATAGTCAAATAGTGGCTTTTGCAATGATATTAAGTTTAGTTGCAGTTATAACATTAATAATTTTAGTTTTTGGGGCAACATACGCATATTTCCAAGCAACTGGAGGAACTGGAGCAAGTTCAAATTTAAATGTAATCACAGCAACAACAGATTAAACAACATTTAAAATAGATAAAGCAATAAATCTTGCAGTTACTCAGTTATATTTTGCTAAAGGTTCTGGTAATAAATCATACTCAACGAAAGCAATTGCAATATTTATAGCAAGTAACTCTGTTAATGTTGATAAATCATCAGATAGATATAATATTTATTTTATTTATCCAACCAATGATACAACACTAGAAATACTTTTGAATGTAACTGATCCAATGGAAATAAAGTAGAAAATATAACTGGTTTAATACATACAGAAGATGGTTTTGATATTACAACAATAACTGGAGGTTTCTTAATTATTGCTGATTATGATATCGAAGCAAGTAGAGCTCAAACAGTATCTCAGAAATGGAATGTTGAAGTAACATTTGTTAATCTAGATACAGACCAAGTAAAGAACATATAAATCAGGTTCTGGAACTCAATCTGACCCGATTTTGATAAACTAAAACCATTTTGCTTTTTGTAATAAAAAATAACCAGATAGTGTTTTCTATCTGGTTATCTCTTTCTAATTCTTCTTACATTATCTAATGTACATGTTGTTAAATATATTCCTAATTCATCATTGCATCTCTTGCTAAGTTCACTAAATTCATCACCTTTAATAAGGATTGTTGGCTTATTATAATATTTTTGCCAAATATCTAAAGACATTACAATATTATTAGCAAAGTCTAAGACTAAATGATGTTTTAAATCAAGAAGCACAGAGTGTTCCATAAAACCTGCAAATTCCATCGGAATATAGTAATAAGCTCCATATAAATCTTTATTGACTGATAAAATATCACTTGTTAAATTATGACAAAAACCCCTTCTTTTAGTAGCATCTATTTTTCCCATTCCATATGTTCTATCTAATGGAAATAGTTTTAAATCACCATAACTTGTATTAAAATTAACATTATTTTGGGTAATATCATTTATATTTTTAATTGAAATGGCTCCGTATACTAAATTAGAATAAGTAATTAAATTAATATCATCATTAAAATAAAAGTCTGTTCTTTGCATTGTTTTTAAAAGTTCTGAATTTACTTGATAATGATGTTTTAAAAGTACTTCCCAAACAGTTTTTATAACTTTAGGATTTCCGCTATTAAGATACATTGACATTAAGTAATTTACTTTTTCAATATCTGATAAATAAGAAGGAACTGACATGGTTTCACAAGGAAATTCAATTAATATTTCTCGAGCAGCTTCTTCATTTAACTGAATACTTTTCATTTGTCTTTCAGTATAAATTGTACTAAGTGTATCATCATTAGTCTTATTAAAAACATCTTTTATATCATCAAAAGTTATCATAACAAACCCCCATTTGTTGGTAAGTATTATATACTAAGTGGGCACATTTGTCAAATTAGGCATATATTACTTTAGGGAGGCTCTTTATGAAATTCGGGGATGAATTCTTTAAAAAGGTGGAAAAGAAAACTAAGGTAGATAAGAATACTATCATAAGCTTGGCAGAAAAACTACAAAAAGGAAATATGAAGGATGAAAAAACTTTAACGGAAGTAATTGATACTTTAAGTAAAATGACAGGTAAGAAAGTAACTGATGAACAAAAGAGGAAAATAATAAGTAAAATCGTGGATGATAAAGTACCTAAAGATGTTGAAAAAATGTTTTAACATCTTTTTCTTTACAAATAATGTATCACGTGATACAATTTAGTTATAAGAAGGTGATAGGTTGCCAAAACAAATAAAGATAAGTAAAGATGATATACTTAAGGCAGCACTTGAAATAGTTAGAAATGATGGTATAGAAAAGGTGAGTAATAGAGAAATAGCTAAAAAGTTAAATTGTTCTATAAGACCAATATATTATCAGTTTGAAAATAGTGAAGAGTTATTAAATGAATTAAATAAGAAAATGATAAAATATTTTTATGATTTTATAACAAGTAATATGAATGATAAAATGCCAAAATATAAGCAAACAGGTATTAATTATATAAAGTTTGCTAAGGAAGAAAATAATATATTTAAAGTGTTATTTATGAGTAAAACTAATCTTTCAATAAGTGAATTTATTGATGCTGCTGATGAAAACTTTGATGAAGTAGAAAAATATATAAATATGAGTACTAGTTTAACTGGAGAAAATTTAAAGTCATTTCATGTTAAGATGTGGTTATTTACTCATGGACTAGCAACTTTAATTGCATGTAAAGCTGTTAATTTAACTGATGAAGAAATAAGCATGCTTTTATCAAGTGAGTTTAAAGCTTTAGTACTTTTGGAAAATAATAAAGAAGGAGAATAAATGATGAAAAAAATAATTGAAGTAAAAAACTTAAGTAAAAGTTATAAGAATTTAAAAGCAATAGATGATTTGTCTTTTGATGTTTATGAAGGAGAAATACTAGGGTTACTTGGACCAAATGGAAGTGGTAAATCTACGACGATTAATTCTATACTTAATTTGTTAGAGTTTGAAAAAGGGACAATTAAAATATTTGGTAAAATAATGAAGCCAGATGCTTATGATATTAAAAGAGATATTGGAGTAATATTTCAAGAAGTAGCAGTTTTTGAAGAACTTACTGTTTATGAAAATATAGATTATTTCTGTGGTCTTTATGTAAGTGATAAACTTTTAAGAAAGTCCTATGTAGAAGATGCCATAAATCTAGTAGGTTTAAAAGAATTTACTAAGTTTTATCCAAAGCAATTATCTGGGGGACTTCTTAGAAGACTTAATATTGCATGTGGTATTGCTCATAAACCTAAATTAATATTTTTAGATGAACCAACTGTTGCGGTAGATCCTCAAAGTAGAAATAATATTTTAGATGGTATTAAAAAATTACGTGATGATGGAGCTACGATTGTTTATACAACTCATTATATGGAAGAAGTAGAAATGATTTGTGATAGAATTATTATTCTTGATAAAGGTAAAATCTTAGCTGAGGGCACCACTGATGAGTTAAAATCACTTGCTAAACTTGAAGAAAAAATAACTTTAGAAGTTAAGAAAATAAGTTCTAAGGTAGTAGATGAAATAAAAACATTTAAAACTGTTGATAGTGTTATACAAAATGGAAATAATTTAGTTATTACTTATAAAAAGGGTAAAGATAATCTTGGTGAATTAACTAGCTTTTTACATTCTAAAAAAGTTACTTATTCTAAGATATTTAGTGAAAGACCAACACTTAATGATGTGTTCTTAGAGCTTACTGGAAAGGATTTGAGAGATTAATGTTTATTCATAATTTTAAATATTCTTTAAAAGTTCTTTTTAGAAATAAATCCTTGATATTCTGGACTTTTATTTTTCCAATATTACTTGGTACATTTTTTCATATGGCATTTAAAGATATTGAAAATAATGAAACTTTTCATGCCTTTGATATTGCTGTTGTGAATAGTCCCTATTATGAAAATAACACTATATTTAAAAAAGCTATCAATGAAGCCAGTAAAGAAAGTGATAATAAGTTATTTAATGTAAAAGTGGTAAATAAGAAAGATGCAAGTAAAATGCTAGAAAATAAAGAAATAACTGGGTATCTAGAATTTAGTAATAGTGATGTAAATATAATTATAAATGATAATGGTATATATGAAACTATACTTAAGTTTTTTGTAGATGAAGTAAATAGTAATAAGAAAATAATTGAAAATACTGTAAATGAGGAAATAAGTAAAGGTAATTTAGATTATCAAATGGTAATAAGTAATGTAATGGAAAAATTAAATGAAACGGTAGAATTTAAAAATATATCCAGAAGTAATTTAAGTTATACAATGATTGAATATTATACTTTAATTGCTATGGCTGCTTTATATGGTGGAGCAATATCAATGTATATTATAAATAAAAATATGCCAAATATGAGTAGTGTAGGTAAGAGAAATAGTACAGCTCCGATACCTAAAAGTACTCTTTTACTTAGTGGGTTGCTTGCAAGTTTAGTTGTGCAAATTACTGGTTTAATTTTACTATTTATTTATACAATATTTATTTTAAAGATAGATTATAACTCTAATATTTGGTTAATTGCTCTCCTTGCTGTTGTTGGTTCTCTTGCGGGTTTATCACTTGGATGTATTATTGGCACTATTTTAAAAACTAATGAAAATGCTAAAAGCGGTATTCTAATAGCTGTTACCATGTTTCTATCATTCTTATCAGGTATGATGGGTATTACAATGAAATATGTAATTGATAAAAATATACCTATTTTAAATATGATAAATCCTGCTGCAATGATTACAGATGGCTTCTATGCTCTATATTATTATGGATTTGAAAGTAGATATATTTTTAATATTTTAAGTTTAATTGTATTTTCACTTATAATGTTACTTATTTCAAGTATCAGTTTAAGGAGGCAAAAATATGACAGTATTTAAGACATTTTGGAAAGTAGTAAAAAGATATAAAGGTACAATTATTGGATTTACTTTAATGCTCGTAATATTTGGGTCAATAAATATGAGTAGTAATGATGTAACAAGTTCTTTTAAAGAAACTAAGCCAGATATAATAATAGTAAATAATGATAATACAATTCTTGCTGATGGTTTAGTTAGTTATTTTAAAGAAAATGCTAATATAATAGATGTAAAAAATACTGAAAGAGCTATAGATGATGCTATATTTTATCGAGATGCAAGTTATGTAATATATATTCCTGATGGTTATGAAGACAATATTTTAAATGGGGGAAATGGCAATATAGAAATTAAATCTAGTGGGGATTATACATCAAATTTAGCAGAAATGCTTTTGACTAGATATATTAAAGCTATTAAAGTATTAAGTAAAGAATATAGTGATAAAACCACTTTATTAAGTAAAGTAAATAATGCACTTGATGAAAATAGTAAAGTAGAACTTACTACTAAAATAAATACTACAGAATTATCAAGACTTTCAAGATATTATAATTTTGCAAGTTATACCTTAATTGCAGTTATTCTCTTTATTATATGTTTAGTTTTATCTAGCTTTAATAAGGAAACTACTAGAAAGAGAATTGTTGTAAGTAGTATGGATTATAAAAAACATAATAAATACATTTTAATAGCAAGTAGTTTATATTCTATTTTCGTTGTTATTTTATACACTATTTTAGCTTTTATAATATTTGGCTCTTTAACGTTTACAGAAAGAGGCTTATTATATATCCTAAATACATTTATATTCTCATTTGTCGCTTTATGTATGGCTTTATTTATAAGTACATTAGTTAAAAATAAAGAAGCAGTATCAGGTATAGTTAATGTAGTTGCATTATCCCAAGCATTTTTATGCGGAGCATTTATACCTGTTGTGTGGCTTCCTGAAAGCGTCATAAAAATAGCACATGTATTACCAGCATATTGGTATATAAATACAAATGATTTTCTAGCAGAACTTGAAGTTTTATCATTTACTAATCTAAAACCAATATGGATTAATATGTTAATTTTAATTATATTTGCTATTATATTTATTATTCTAAATAATATTGCATCTAGAAAGAAAATGGTATTATGAGATGTAAATGGTGTAATTTAGATAATCTCGTGTATGTTAAGTATCATGATGAAGAATGGGGTGTACTAAACTTAGATGAACATTATTTATTTGAAATGCTTATTTTAGAGAGTTTTCAAGCAGGACTTTCCTGGGAATGTGTTCTAAATAAAAGAGATGCTTTTAGAAAAGCATATGATAATTTTGATATTGAAAAAGTTATTAAATATGATGATGAAAAGACAGAAAAACTAATAAATAATGAGAATATAATTAGAAATAAATTAAAAATTAAAGCAAGTATTAATAATGCTAAAATATTCAAAAGTATTTCTTTACAATATAATGGTTTTAAGAACTATTTGCTTAAATATTTTAAAGAGTACCCAATATATGAGGTAGGCAAAACTACATCAATTGTATCTGATAATATTTCAAGTGATTTAAAAAAACGTGGTATGAAGTTTGTGGGCTCAGTTATTATTTACTCATATTTACAAGCAATTGGTCTAATTAATTCACATGAAAATGACTGTTTTATGAAAAACTAGGCAAAATTTTATTGCACTAGTTTTTCAATTATGATATTATTTTAATGGAAGTGATAAAGTTATGGAAAAAAGTAATAAAATATATTTAGGTATAATACTAGTATGCACAGTATTAGTAATTGGTTTATGTGTGTATGCTATTGCAACTCATAAAGAAGAAAAATTAACAGATGCCCTTAAATTTAAAAAAGAATATGAAAGCTTAAATGAAGTAGTAAATGAAAATAATGAAAAACAATATATGGAAATTTCTATTGATGAAGAAAATCCAATAGTTTATAAAAGTGGTCAAGAGATCGTAGAAATCATGAAAAATGAAGATGCAATAATTTATTTTGGGTTTGCTGCTTGTCCTTGGTGTAGAAATGCTGTACCAGTTTTACTGGAAACTGCCAAAGAATTAAATGTTGATAAAATTTATTACGTTGACATTTTAGATATTCGTGATACTTATAAGTTTTCTGGAAGCATTCAACCTGAACAAACTAAAAAAGGTACAGATGCCTATTATGACATATTAAAAATACTTGATAAAAAGTTAGAAAAATTCTATGTTACGGATGAAGCTGGAAATATGTATGATACTGGTGTTAAAAGATTATATGCTCCGACTTTGGTAGCTGTTTCAAAGGGAAATGTTAAAGGTTTCCATGCATCAACTGTAGAAAGTCAAAAAGACCCATATTCTGCATTAAATGATGAACAAAAGAAAGAATTAAAAAGCACTTATAAAACAGTTATTAATTCTATTAAAGATTTAAAAGCATGTAAAGATGATAAGGCTTGTTAAACTAGGTAAATGCCTAGTTTTTTCTTGATTTTTTTGAATATTTATAGTAGTATATGTTTATATTTATTTAAGGAGAAAAAATGAAAGTATTAAAAATGGAAAAGTATATGTTCAAAATGAAGATTTGATTTTAATTCTTCGATCTGGTGAGTTAATGCCAACATCAGTTTTAGAAAAAATTTATGGAAATGGTCCAGTTATTGTAGTTAAAGATAATATGGAAGATTATGTGGAATTTGAAGAAGCAGATCAAGTTGAATTTTTCAAAAGATTAGATTGGATAGTAGATTATGATGAAGTGAAAAATTTATCAACTGAAGAATTAGAAAAGCTTTATGATGATACTAAAGATGAAATGGTAAAAATAAAAAATAAATATAGTGATTTGAGTCAAAATGGTGATTGTTATGAAAAAGATTCTATTAGGTTTGAACTACTAGGTAATAAATTGTATTCACTTTCTAAGATTCAATATTTTAAATCTCATAATCTTAAGTTAGCTTTACCAAATGAAACTGGTATTTGTAGATTAATAAGAAAATTTAAAAATAAAATTAAAGAGAAATAATCTCTTTTTTTTGTTGCATCATTTTATAAAAAATAATATTAATCAATTATACAAATAGTAGCGCCGAAAATTTCTAAATTTAATAATAATATGAGAAATGTTGTGGTATTTTTCATAAATAAAAAGACTAAGAAATGTTAATATTTCTTAGTCTTTACTTACAATATATGGTGTCCTGGGCGAGATTCGAACTCACGACCGATCGCTTAGAAGGCGATTGCTCTATCCAGCTGAGCTACCAGGACATTCCTTTCAGTTGGTAATTTAATTATAGTATAAAAAAAGACTTATGGCAAGTCTTTTTTTAAAAAAATTGGCATTATATACTAATTTTTGTGTTTTCTGTGTCTGGAATATTAAAAATTACTTCATTTATGCCATAAGTATCTCGGATAGATAAAGCAATTGAATATTTTACTTCTTCTAAAATATCTTCTTCTTTTATATTAGCTATTAAGTAATTATTAAAAGATAGAGATATTGCATTTTCTAACATTTCATAACTTGTCATATTTGCTGAAGCTGCAAGATAACTTATTAAATTTGTGTGATATATCGGAGTACTTTTAAGTTCTTTAATGATTATTTCAACTCGTTCTGTTTTTTCATTACTAACTTTAGTAACTGGCACATAGTAATAGTAATCTTTATTCTTACTTAAATAATATATTGTGGTTTTAGTTGTTTCTTTAAGAGAGTCTAAATTATATATTTTATTAATGCCATATGATTTATCGAGGTAATCTGGTAGTTTTTTATTTGAGTTTGGCAAATTTGTTAATGGTTTTCCTTCAACTAATATTTTTATCTTTTTAATATCTTTTATTTCTGTTAAAGAGTATATTATTGCTTCGATCATTTTTTGTTCATCACAATGTACGACATTTAATAATTCTTTACTAAAATTTATTGTTAAAATACTTTCTTCAAGTTTTAAATCTAGTATTTTAGTACCATCTGGTATAATTGGCTTAAAACCATCTCTAATATAACTAGATTTTTTAGTATTTTTAGTTAATGCTTCAATTATTTCTTTTATTTGTTCTATAGTTTCACTACTATTTTTAACAATACTGGTTCTAGCAACATAATCTTTGTTATCTACTAAAAATATAGGCATTTCATCTTTAGCTATATAACTTAAATGTTCTTTGATGATGGTATCATTACTTGGAAAAAAATAAATTATAAGTAAAATGAATAGGGTAAGAGTAGCTACACAAATACGTCTAATTGAAGATTTTTTTATCATTTTTAAAACACCTAATTAATTATATTTTAGAAATAAAAAAAAAGACCGAAGTCTTTATTTAAATTGATAATTCTCCGAGTTTTATAAGTTCAATGATGGCTTGTGCCCGACCTTTAACACCAAGTTTTTGAATGGCATTAGAAACATGATTTCGAACAGTTTTTTCACTGATATAAAGTTCTTTTGCTATTTCTGTAGTTGTTTTATTTTTAATGAGTAATTCAAATACTTCTTGTTCACGGTCAGTTAGTATCTTTTTTTTCATAAATATTCTCCTTAAAATTAAAATACTTCATAGTATTGTATGAAGTATTTTAAAAAATGTATAGGATATTATTCAAATTTAACAGTAATATATTTTTGTTTATCGTATAGGCTTTGAACTTCTCTGATAATGTTATTGGCTATTTCTTTGTTATGGTCTTTAGCTGCGATTGTAATACTAATAGCATCACCATCTATTTTGACAAAATTGTCAAATTTGAATTTTTCAGTTATTAGTTTCTTAATTTTTTCACATTCAGTTTTAGAATTACTTAATGCTTGTAGGGCATTATAAGCATCATTTTTTTCTTCGATAGTTGCAGTATCATCTAATAATATGCTTTGATATTCATTCATTTCTTTTAAAACTGCTTCATCTCTGTCTACTTGAAGTGCTACGATTATATCAGACTCTTTAACACTAACTTCTTTACTTATGTTATTTTCTCCGGCCAGTACACTTAAGCTCTCATCACCCATCGTTACATAATATATTCCAAGAACTAGTATCAAGGAAAATAAAGTAACGAACCACAAATTTTGTTTGTTTATCATAATATTCCTCCATCTAAAGCTATTTAACTATATGTTAAGAAGACCATATATATTACTATTTTAAAATGTTAAGTTATATTTACTTAAAATATATGTAAAACATCTTAAAAAGGATGTTTTTTTTCTATGATTTTTGATATAATTAAATGGGGAAATTAAATGGAAAAAAATATTAAAAAAATACTTGAAACTTTAGAAAATGAAGGCTACCATGCATATTTAGTAGGTGGCTTTGTTCGTGATTACTTACTTGGCACAACTTCATATGATGTTGATATTGCCACAAATGCCTTACCTAAAGATATTCATAACATCTTTAATAGTAGTAAAAGTAATTATGGAAGTGTAAATATAAAATTTGATAATTATAATATAGATATAACAACATTTAGAAAAGATTTGAACTATGTAAATCGAAGACCTAGTAATGTTATTTATATTGATAATTTAGAAGAAGATTTAAAAAGAAGAGATTTTACTATTAATGCTATATGTATGGATAAGGATGATAAAATCATTGACCCTTTGAATGGGTGTGAAGACTTAAATAATAGAACTATAAAAATGATAGGTAATATTGATACAAAGTTAGAAGAAGACCCTCTTAGAATAATGCGGGCTATTAGATTTGCTTCTGTTTTAGATTTTGATATTGAAAAAGAACTTTATGAAAAAATAAAAAAGTATAGCTATTTAGTAGAAACTCTATCTAAAGAAAGAATTAAAAGTGAACTTGAAAAAATACTTTTAAGTAAAAATTTTATGAAGGCTTTGAAAATAATGGAAGAAACTAATATTGCCAGTAGTTTAGGCATATCTTATAGCCATATAAATTATGTTGATGACTTACTTGGTATGTGGGCTCAAGTTAAAGTTGCAAATATCCCATTTACAAATGTTGAAAAAGGGAATATAATAAAAATTACCGAGGTAATTACCTTGGGACAAATAGATAATCTTGCACTTTATAATTATGGATTATATATATGTACTATTGCAGGTAAAATACTTAATATAAATCCTAAGAAAATAAGTAAAATGTATAATAATTTACCTATTAAATCAAAATCTGATATTAATATAACAAGTAAAGAGATATCTGATATCTTTGGAACTGGTAAAGTAATAGGTATTATTTATAGTGAGTTAGAAAAAGAAATATTAAATGAAAATATAAAAAATAATAAAGAGGAAATACTTAAATATTTAAAGAAAAGGAAGTGAGAAATATGTTTAAAGATAATAAGAAACTAGTGGCAGAAAGTATATTTATTAAAGAAGCCTTAAAGTTGAATTTATCTTTAAATGAATTTTTACTTCTTTTATATTTTGATAATTCTTATGATTTAGTGTTTGATATAAAAGTAGTAGCTAAAACTTTAAATATGAAGGAAGAAGATGTTTTAAATGCTTATGGCTCATTAATGGCTAAGAGAATAATAAGTGTTAAAGCTGAGAAAGATGGTTTTGGTAAAATAAGAGAATCTGTTTCTTTAGATAATTTTTATAATGAAATTAAAAGTGATTATAAAACAAAAGAAAAAGAAGAAACTAAAACTGATATTTATGAAATATTTGAAAAAGAATTTGGCAGAACATTATCAAATACAGATTTTGAAATTATAAATGCTTGGATAGAAAGCGGATTTAGTGAAGAATTAATTGAAGCAGCATTAAAAGAAGCTGTGTATAATGGGGCACTTACTCTTAGATATGTTGATAAAGTATTATATGAATGGAATAGGAAAGGAATTAAAGTACCAACTGATATAAAGAAAGTAATGGAAAAAGAACCTGAAACTCCTTTATATGAAACGAGTATTATGAATTTTGATTGGTTAAATGAAAAGTAATGAAGTATTAGAAAAATTAGATGAAGTAGTACCTAATCCTGTTTGTGAGCTTATATATAATAAGGATTATGAACTACTTATTGCAACAGTACTTGCTGCTCAATCAACTGATAAAAGAGTAAATGAGGTAACTAAAGTATTATTTTCTAAATATGATATATTTAGTTTAGCAAAAGAAAGTGCAAAGAAAATAGAAAGTATTATATATCCAGTGGGAACTTATAAAAGAAAAGCTGAATATATAACTATAATTGCTAAAAGATTAGTAAATGATTATGATGGAAAAGTACCAAATAATAGAGAATATTTAGAAAGTTTACCAGGAGTAGGTAGAAAGACTTGTAATGTGGTTTTATCAAATATTTATGATGTGCCAGCGATTGCAGTTGATACTCATGTTGCTAGAGTTTCTAAAAGATTAGAGTTAACTAAAAGTGATAATGTGCTTGAAATAGAAAAAGATTTAATGAAATTTTTTCCAGAGAATAAATGGAGTAGAGTTCATCATCAATTAGTTTTATTTGGTAGATATACTTGTAAAAGTAAAAATCCTTTGTGTGATAAATGTCCGTTTAAATGTAAATATATGAGGAAATATTAGAAAATAATATTTCTTTTTTTATCTTAACATATTATAAAGTATGTGTTGACACGTTTTTTATAATATGTTAAAATATTAATGAGAGGAGGGCAAGTGGTAGTTGTTAAAAGAGTGATAAGGTGCCTCGAAAAAGACGGCTGGATATTAGTGAGTCAAAAAGGTTCACATTTAAAATATCAAAAAGGCTCAAAGATGTGTATCATTCCCAATCATAAGGGGGATATTCCAAAGGGGACCTTGTCAAATATTGTGAAGAGTACCGGAGTTAAATTATAATTCCAAACTCTTAATAATTACCGTTTGATGACAAAATATGAATAGTTATTTTTATCCAGCAATTTTTACAAAAGAAGGAAAGAATTATAGTGTTAAATTTATTGATTTCGAAGATATTTTTACATTCGGAACTGGATTTGAAGAAGCATATTATATGGCACAAGATGCCTTATATAATATGCTTCCAGAATATGAAAAACTTCCAAAACCTACCTATGATTATATGAAAATCTCTGTAGGTAAAGATGAGTTTATAACTATGGTTGAATTGGACATTGCTGAGCATGAAAGAAAAATATCTTCAAAAACTGTTAAAACAACTGTAACTATGCCAGAATGGTTAAAGTTATTAGCAGAAGATAAAGGACTAAATTTTTCTAAAATATTACAAAAAAGTATTAAAGAAGAGTTACATTTGTTATAGCAACTATCAAACTCCTTATGAAAAATACCGTTTGATATTTTCAAACAGTATTTTTTAATCTAATTCATAATCATTATTGTTGTTATTGTTATCATCATTTTGTCCAGGTGATACAATATCTTCAATATTTGAGTCTATTCCTGTATTAACTTTTATTTGTAATCCATCACTCATATTTGCTGTAAATAGGGAATATGCAGATTTTATTACATAAGTTACATTACCACTGGATGGATTAGTAATTGTGTAATTTGTATTATCAGTTCTTCCAATATATTTTAATGTTCCATCTAAAGTTATTTCATAAATGTTATATCCAAGAGAACCAATATAATTATTGTTATATGTTATTCTTTGTTCATAATATTTACTTGCGGATGTATCAAAATATTTATTAAAATATTCTTGTAAGTAATTTGTACTTATTGCATCTGGAGTACTTATTCCATTCCATTTAAGTTTTATTTGTGTACCATTGTTAGTGTACGTTCCATTTGTAGGAGCGTTTAATTTTTCAAATCTTGTAGAATTTTCTGTAGGTTCAGTTCCTTCTTTAAATATTTCTATCATTCTTAATGCTTCAGGTGTATATTCAGAAGCTAGAGCAGTTGGAATCGTTTCTTTTTCTACTTCTACTTCGATGATGCCGCTTGGTTTAGAAAAAGATTTGTTTTTACTGTAAACTCTTGAACCAACAGCTTTCATAACGGCATTTCTGACTCTACCACCAATTGTTGCTGTTAGATAATGGTCTGAATTATTTACATCGTATCCAATCCATAAAGCAATTGCATATTCTGGAGAGTAGGTAATGTTCCAAGCATCTCTGGTTGCTGATGCTGGAATTCCAAGTTTATCTGTTGTAGCCTTATCTAAATTTGTTGTACCTGATTTTGCAGCAATTTGAGTGCCACCTACTTGAACACCACCAACACCCCTTTGAGCAGCTGTAATAAGCATATCTGTAATCATGTATGCTGTTTCTTCACTCATGACTTTTACTTTTTCACTAGTTTTATTATATACTATTCCTTTTTCTAAAAGAGTAGCTTCTGTATATGAATAAGGTTTAATATAGTAACCACCACGTCCATAAGCAGCATAAGCAGCTGACATTTGAACGGGACTAACACCATCGAAACCACCGATTGCAGCAGATTCATATAATTCTCCGCCATAATCAATACCTAAGTTTTTAACAAAGTTTTTGATATAATCAGGATTTTCTTTATAAACAGCTTGGAAAGCCCTTAGTGCTGGAATATTTCTTGAAGCTGCTAAAGCATCTCGCATTGTCATAAGACCGTTATATTTACCATCAGCATTTTTAATTGGTGTTCCGTTTGAATAAGTTGTTTCTTCATCTAGGAATAGAGAAACAGGTGAACCATTTAAATACTCAATGTAAGGACCGTAGTCAAATAATATTTTGGCAGTTGATCCTGGTTGTCTTTTGGTTGTAGCTCTGTTTGTACCTCTGGCACTATAATTTCTACCACCAGATATTGCTGATAAACCACCAGTTTCCATATCAGTGATTGCTATACCTTCTTGCATATATTCATTTGGAAATTTGTAAATTTCACCTTTTTCTAATTTATTTAATACATCTTGAACATCTTTATCTATAGTTGTAACAATTTTCATTGGGGTTTCACGTAAGTCGTAACCTGTATCATTTGAAACTTCATTAATGATATAGTCAATTGCAGCTCTACTATCACCATTTGCAACATTATCTTTTTTAACTAGTAAGCTTTCAATTGGAATATCTAAAACAGCATTTTTTTCTTCTTCAGTTATATAACCATGATTTACCATAAGGGTTAAAACTATATTTTGACGTTTTCTGGTATTATTTGGTTTTGTATATGGGTTGTAAAGTCCTGGATTTTGGAACATACCTGCAAGAATTGAAGCTTCAGCAAGAGATATATCTGATACTGATTTACCAAAGAAATTTTGACAAGCTTGTTCAACACCAGCAAAACCTGAGTTATTAAGTGAACCTGTTGAACCAAACCATTGACTGTTTACATAAAATTCTATAATTTCTTCTTTAGTGTAACTGGTTTCTATTTTAAATACAGCCATATAAATATCTGTAAATTTTCTTATAATACCCTTTAAGCCTTCTGATTCTCCAGAAGTGTAAGCCCTTTTTGCAACTTGCATTGTTAGGGTAGATGCTCCACCAGCTTTATCATTACCAATAAGTTGCCCAGCACTTGCTTTAGCAAAACGAGCAACATCTAAACCACTATGTTGGAAAAATCTTGAATCTTCAGTTGCTACAATAGCATCTATTAAAACTTGCGGAAGTTCATCATAATTTACTAAAACTCTATCATATTGACCAAGTCTAGCAAGTTCTGTTTTTCCATCATTATAATATAGGACACTTGATTCTTTAGAATACAATTTTTCTTTATCAAAATCTGGTGAATTAATAATTATATAAAGTGCAAAAACTAATATAATCGATATAATTGCTATGCCAACGATTAGAATAATTGAAAGTATATTTTCTTTAATATTTATTTTTTTCTTATTGTCTTCCTTTTTTAAATTAATTTTTTTAAGTTTTAATTTTTTCATATTTTATCTCCTAACTTAGATAAGTAATCTAAACCCTTTAAGGTCATACTTACTTCAATAGCTTTATTTTTTATATATTCATAGGGAATACTTTTTCTTTCATTATTATCAATAAAATCAATAAAATCTTTACCCATCAGTATAAAATATTTGTTATTCATACTAATGATTAGAAAAACTATACCTCCATGTTTATATATATTTCTAATGTGTTTTATTTGGTGATCATGAACATTGCTTATAGGAAATGACGTTTTATTATTTGTTTCTTTAGCATCGAATTCTATGTACTTTCCTTTATAGATGCCATTAAAATCTAGTGTTGATGGCATTTCGTAAAAAGCATCTGTTATTCTTTTGCCTAAACTTGAATAATCAGTTTTAACTACTCTGATAGGAGTAGGCTTTTTATAAATGTATGCTATATCATTATCTCTATAATAAATATTAGCTTGTTCAATTAAATATTCAAGTTCCATACCACGGTTCTTATATGAAACTTCTTTTTTGTATACTTTTTTAGTACCTCCAGGATATAACATTTAATCACCTTTAAAGTATTATAACATATTTGAGAAAAGATTTATAGAGCCTTATGCAAGTTTGTCAAAAGTAGACAGTTAAAAGTTTTGACATCTTTTGTCGAAAGTAATGAAAAAATTTTAAAGATGATATACTATATTGTTGGTGATTAAAATGCGTTTAGAATACTATATAAATATAATGATGGAAAAAGTAGATTTTTGCTCATTAAATGTGCCATTTTTAGAAGTGGAAGAAATTAGTAGTGATGATGATAT
This sequence comes from uncultured Erysipelotrichaceae bacterium, assembly GCA_902797105.1. Classification (GTDB taxonomy): domain Bacteria; phylum Bacillota_I; class Bacilli_A; order RF39; family UBA660; genus Onthocola_B. The sequence goes on along the minus strand of CADBRL010000074.1, from coordinate 447 downwards.
TGACTAAAACGAAAAATTAAGTTATAATTTTTTTGTTAGTAGGTGATATTTTTGTATAATGATCGATTATATTTAACTCCTCAAGAAATACTTGAGAAAGAATTTAAGATTGATGCCAGGGGATATCGACCTCAAGAAGTTGATAAGTTTTTGGATATGGTTATCCGTGATTATACGGAATATGCAAATATTATTAGAAAGTTAGAAAAAGATGTAAAAGATTTAACTGATGATAATATTAAGTTAAAACAAGAGATAAGAAGACTTCAAGAAGTAGCTAGTACAAGTAGTGAAGCGCCTTCAAGAAGTATAAATAATGTTGATTTACTTAAAAGAATTAGTCAACTTGAAAAAGTAGTTTACGGAAATAATGAATAATCTAGTGGCAAATGCTGCATAAAATAGTTATGTAGAGGAAAGTCCATGCTCGCACAGACTGCGATGTCT
>CADBRL010000073.1 GCA_902797105.1 uncultured Erysipelotrichaceae bacterium | reverse complement strand
GAAATCAAAATCTACCTAAACTTGTAGATGTTATGATATAGGGTATATTGGACAGGAGTTCAAGTCTCCTCTTCTCCACCAAATTGATATCAAAGCCTTTTTTAAGGGCTTTTTATTTTTATTAAAAAATATAAAATAAAAATAAAAAATATGTTATAATAAATTTATAAGGAAAGATTGATTATATGAATAAAATATAATATGTTATTTTTCTGCAACAGTAATACCAAAAATAATGGAGTAACAAAAGAAGAAATGGCTGGCATAATAACTAACATAGCATTTTATGTTGGATGGCTAAAAGCTTGGACAGCATTTAATATAGCAAAAGAAATATATTTATAAAAATTTAGGAGGTACAATTATGAAACAAATAGGTACAAAAAATTTAGAAACAGAAAGACTAATTTTGAGAAAGCTAACAATTGAAGATGCCCCTTATGCATATGAACATTGGTGCAGCAATCCAAGCGTATGCAAATACACAATGTGGGATAAACACAACTCAGTAGAGGACACCAAAAAACTTTATGAAATTTGGGAAAAAGAATACGAAGACCCAACTATTTACAGATGGCTTGTAGAAATAAAAGAAAGTCATACCCCGATAGGTACAATAGATGTTTGTTCTAAAAAATACTTACGTTTTGGTACATGTGAAATAGGTTATTGCTATGATGAAGATGCATGGGGAAAAGGATATGGAACAGAAAGTTTAAAAGCTGTAATCAAATTTCTTTTTGAAGAAGCTGAAGCTGAAACTATTTTCGCTGAATACATGTTACTTAACCCTGGAAGTGGCAAAGTAATGGAAAAATCCGGCATGATATTCGAAGGAACCCAAAAATCTAGAGTACTAGACAAAGAAGGTAATCGTAGTGACCTTGGTGTATATTCATTAACTAAAGAAGAATATTTTAAAAATGAATAGATATGAACTAATTTTAAATAAGTTACAAACATCAAAATTTAGAAATTCTTTTCATTTAAAAATCAAAGAAATAAACTACATTAACGAAAAAGGAATAGATAAAATTAAAAGTCATGCTATTGATTTTATAAACGAAAAACTAGGACCAGCAAATCCCCAAAATGATGGTAAGCAAACACCAATGAAGAACCATCCAGTCTTCATAGCAATGCATGCTTGTGCCTGTTGCTGTAGGTCATGCCTTTACAAGTGGCATCATATTTCTAAAAATAAAGAATTAACAAACGAAGAAAAAGAGTATATACTAAATTTACTAATGTTATGGATAGAAAGAGAGTTAATAAAGAATACAAATTAATTCTTTTTGTTTGATAAAACACAAAATTTGTTTTCAAACTGTCAAAAACATGATATAATTATATATAGAGTTATTGCGATTTTTAACACATGGGGTGGAAGTATGAATAAACCATATGCATATTATGAACATAAAAAATTAAAGAGTTTTAAAGAACTTCTAGAATTAAATTATAAAAAAAACGAAGAAGCTATAGCTTTTATTTTTAAGAATACCAAAAAAGAAAACATTAATAAAACTTATGGTGATTTTTATCATGACGTAACAATTATGTCAAATTATTTTAGTAACAATTATAAAGGAAAACACATAGCTTTAATTGGTGAAAATTCCTACAATTACTTAGTTTTATTCTTTAGTATTATAATTAGTCAAAATATAGCAGTAGTAATTGATAAAGATTTAGATGAACAAAAAATAAATGAATTACTTAAGAAAAGTGATAGTAAAATAATTTATTATTCACCAGATTATACAGACATAGATAATATTACAAAAAAATATAAAAGTTTTTCTATAAATGATATTGAAGAAACTATTAATGAAAATAAATATGAATTTAAAGATAATAAAATAAAAAATAAAGAAAGAGTAATTTTTTTCACATCAGGAACAACTGGAAGCAGTAAAGGTGTTATGTTAAGTGAAAAGAATATTTTAAGCGATATTTATGGTGCTTGTAGTTTATTTAAACCAAATGGATTAGTATTTTCTTGTTTACCATTTCACCATGCTTTTGGCTTAATAACAAGTGTTCTTAAACCATTTTACTATGGAGTTCCAGTATTTTTAAATCATAGTTTAAAAAACGTTGTCCCAGAAATGAAAGAAGCAAAACCAAACACGATGTTTGTAGTTCCAGTTTTTATAGAAAATTTCTACAAACAAATTTGGAAAAATGCCAGAAGTACAAAAAAAGACAAAATATTAAAAGCAATGATTAATGTAAGCAATAGCTTACTTAAAATAGGAATAGACTTAAGAAAATATTTCTTTAAATCTATTCACGAAAGTTTTGGAGGTAACCTTGAGTACATCATCTGTGGTGGGGCATTTCTTGACAAAAAGTATGTTAAATGGTTTAGAAGTATAGGAATTGAAATTTTAAATGGCTATGGCATAACAGAATGTTCACCAGTTCTTGCCGTTAATAGAAATGAATATTACAAAGATGGCTCAGTTGGTCAAATAGTTCGTAATACAGACATAAAAATAGAAAATAATGAAATAATTGTTAAAGGTGACATTGTCATGCTAGGGTATTACAAAGATGAAAGAGCAACTAAGGAAGTTATGCAAAATGGATATTTTAACACTGGAGATTTTGGATATTTAGATAAAGATAATTTTTTATTCATAACTGGAAGAAAAAAGAATTTAATTATATTAAGCAATGGTGAAAACATTTCTCCGGAAGCAATCGAAGAAAAGTTATCAAAAGATAAAGGTGTTTGTGAAGTAATAGTTTACGAAAAAGATAATAAACTTATAGCAAGTATATATCCAAACGAAGAATATTTTGGAAATATTAATTACTTTAATGGCCTTATATACAAATACAATAGCAAAGTGCCTAAAAATCATCAAATTGCATTAGTAACACTTAGAAATGAAGAATTTCCAAAAAATAATAATAGAAAAATATTGAGAAATAAAGTGATGGAGGAAGAATAATGAAAGAAGAAATAATTAAAATAATTGCAGGTATAGCAGAAGTACCAGAAAAGGGTATTAATGAAAATACTAATTTACTAGCTGACTTAGATTTAGAGTCTCTTGACTTAGTAACATTAATTTCAGAAATTGAAACAAAATATGAATTAGAAATACCAGACAAAGAAATTAAAAAAATTCAAACAGTCGGTGATATCATTAATTATTTAAGTAGTCATGTATAAGCTTTATCTTGAAGAAAATATATCATCAAAAGAGTTATTAACAAAGGCTCTAAAAGATACACATATAACTAACATAGATATAGTTTATAATGAACATGGAAAACCATATTTAAAAAATAGTGAATTATATTTTAACATAAGCCATGATAAAAATATGACAGTTTTAGTAACCAGTGACAAAGAAATAGGTGTAGATTTAGAATATTTAACTTATAAACCAAGCGTAGTAAATAAATATTTCACACCAAGAGAACAAGAAATAATAAAAAAATCTAAGAATAAAGAGTATGATTTTACTAAAATTTGGGTAATGAAAGAAGCTTACGTTAAGATGCTTGGTACAGGTATTTTATATGGCATAGAAAGAGTAGATACTATCAAATTAGAAAAAAATTTTGAAATAATAGACAAAGATGAGTATTTAATAGCTATATGTAGAAATGAGGTATAAAATGAACATATTATATTGTGGAGACTCAAACATTGTAGATGGTTTAATAATATCAATTTTATCTTTAATAAAACATGAAAAAGGAAACTTAAACATTTACATTTTTAGTATGAATTATGAGGATAAAAAGAGTGTAAGTGAAAAAGCAATAAAAAAACTAGATAAATTAGTTAAAGAAGTAAATAAAGATAGTTTTGTAAAATTAATTGATGTAGAAAAATTCTTTTTAGAAGAAATGCCAACATCAAATATAGATACGCTATTTACACCATACTGCATGTTACGACTTTATGCTGATTTAGTACCAGATATTCCTAGTAAAATACTATATTTAGATAATGATGTCGTAGCTAAAAGAAGTTTTAAAGAATTCTATGATATAGATAATAGTAAGTATGAATTAGTTGGTGCTAGAGATTTCTATGGCCAATATTTCTACAGCAAAAATAAAATTAAAAAAGATTATTTAAATTCAGGTGTTTTGCTTTTGAACTTAGATTTAATTAAGAAAAGTGGAAGCTTTAAAAAGTCACGTGAAATATGTCGTACTAGGAAAATGCTTCTTCCTGATCAATCTGCATTAAATAAATATTGCAAACCAAAACTAATAGTTAAAAGAAAATACAATGAACAACATGCCATGAAAAAAGATACAGTGTTTAGACACTTTACTACAACTTTTAAGTTCTTTCCATATTTTAGAACTCAAAAGGTAAAACCATGGAATATTGATAGACTTCATGATATCTTAAAATGTCATGATTTTGATGATATCTTAGAAGAATATCAAAAAATTAAGGAGGATATAAATGAATAAAGTAACGATACCAATATTTTATGCGATTGATGACGGTTATGCAAAATTTGTGGCAGTTTCCATAAAGTCACTAATTATGAATGCAAATAATAATTACAATTACGATATAAATGTGATTTATGAAAATTTAAGTGAAGAAAATGTCCAAAAATTAAAATCACTAGAAACAGACAATGTAAAAATAATTTTAACAAAAATGAATCAAAATTTAAGTATGATAACAGATAAACTAGGAAACAGATTACGCGAATACACATTTACATTAACAATATTTTTCAGATTATTTATACCGGTCATGTTTCCAAAGTATGATAAATGCATATATATTGATGCTGATACAGTAATTTCCGATGACATATCTAGACTTTATAATGAAGATTTAGGTGATAATTATCTAGGATGTATTGTAGACAAATCAACAATTGATAATGAAATTCTAGCTAGTTATTTTGAAGAGGTCGTAGGTATTCCTCGTGATAAATACATTAATTCAGGAGTTTTACTTATGAATTCAAAGAAATTACGTGAATTAAAAATAGATGAAAAATTTCTAGATTTATATACAAAATATGGCTTTGATGTTATAGCACCTGACCAAGATTATATCAATTCTATGTGTTATGGACATATTAAATATTTAAGTGATATCTATGATGCTATGCCTAATCCAAATAATAAAGAAGTGGAAAACCCAGTAATTATCCACTACAATTTATTTTTAAAGCCATGGCAATATGAAGATGTTCAATACTATGATTATTTTTGGAAATATGCTGTTCTTACACCATTTTATAATGAAATATTAGAAATAAAAAATAGTTATACAGATGAGGATAGAAAAAAAGATAGTGAGTGGATGGACTTAATGGTATCACGAGCAAAAAGCTTAGTTGGAACTCAAAATACTTTGAAAAATGTTTTTGAAAGTGGGAAAGAAACACGTCTATGATAATCGGAGGTAGTAAAAAGGAAGTTATAAACAATATTAAAAAAAACATTGAAAATAATGAACTTAATAAAAAAGTAGAAATCGGCGACCCAAATTTATCTGATGATGAAATTCAAAAATATATAGATGACTTTTATAAAAATAAGAAAAAGTTAAGTTATTTTATTAAAAATAAAATAGCAAACAAAACAGTAAAAAAAATAAGTAAAGAATTATACCCTGACATTATAATTAATGGCTTAGAAAAACTAGATTCGGCTGATTTATCTAAAGGTGCAATTATAACAAGCAATCATTTTAATCCGCTAGATAGTTATAACGTACGAAAAATAGTAGAAGTAAAATTACATAAAAAACTGTACATCGTAGTGCAAGATACTAATTTAGCAATGCCAGGTTTCTTAGGTTTTTTATTTAATAACATTGAAATCATACCGTTATCAAAAAGTCCAAATTACATAATTAAAAAATTTATTCCCGAACTAAAAAAGATTTTAGCAAAAGGTGATTTTGTCTTAATATATCCTGAAGAAGAAATGTGGTTCAATTATAGACTTCCTCGGCCATGTAAACGAGGTGCATATCAATTTGCCCATGAACTTGATGTACCAATTATCTCATGCTTTGTTAAAATGATTGATACAAATATAACAGACAATGATGAATTCAATAAAGTAAAGTATGAAGTGAGCATTATAAAAGTTATTTATCCAGAAGTAAATGAAAGTATAAGAAGTGACTCAAAAAAGATGGCTGAAGTGGACTATGAAGCAAGAAAAAAAGCATACGAAGATGCTTATAATAAGAAATTAAACTATGAATTTGATATAAGTGATATTGCAGGTTGGAAAGATATTTAATTATCTTTCTTTTTATATGTTACGTATTCTATATTAGAATTTTTACTCCTATAAGTCATTTTATCATGTACTAAATTTTCTAATTTCTTTACTTTTTCTTTTTTACTTATATTTTCATCACATATAAAAGGCCCATCAACATAAATAACAATCTTTGGTCTTTTAAAAAAATTGCTTTTTTGATAAGTTGTTGTGGCACAGTACACTTCTTTTTCATCTTCCACAGAAAGCTGAAAACTACTTGTATTAAAAGGTCTTATTTTAGTATAATATGGCCAAACATGAGCTTCGGGATACACTACGATTGGATGTTTCTTATCATAGTATTTAAGTGCTTTTCTAAACTTTAACATATCATGAATTCCATCAGGTATAACAATAGCACCTAATGCGGGAAGTAATTTACCCAAAATAGGTATCCCTAGATTTGCCTTATTAACAATATAATAAGGTCTTTTATATCTAGTAATAATTGGTGGCACAAAAGCATCACCCATTTCTTGAGTGTGATTAATATATAAGTAATAACTATTTTTACCTCTCAAAACTTTTCTATTTTTAATACTAACACGTAAAATTAACTTAGCATATATAAAACTAAATATAAAAAATATAACATACAAAATGTAAGACCATATTTTATAAAATACATTTTTATGTATCCATTTATAATTTTCTTTTAAAACACATTCTTGATTTTTAGACTTAACAACATCACTATCAAAATCATCATAATAATAAATTTTATTCATAAATATCACAAAATAATTATATCATCAAAATCTTTCTATGACAAATGCACTTTAAAAAAATGGACTAGTTCATATAATGTAGTAGAGGTGAAGAAAAATGAATTATCTAACTTATCCACTTAAAATAATGGATATAACTCAAGGTTATGATGATAATTTTACTCACAAAAGACATAGTGAAGGTAACCTAAAAGATTACCCAATAGATGATGCATGTGGAAGTGGTAACAACAGTTACTTTTACTGTCCATGTGATGAAATGATAGTAAAAAAGGTTTATGGTGTAGGACTTAGAGCATCAAATACAATATGGCTTGAAAGTACAAGTCCTGTAGTTACCCCGACATTTACAGATTTTATAACTATAATGGTAGTGCATCCTGAAGATAAAGATTTAAGAAATATTTATAAAGGTAAAATTTATAAACGTGGTGAAGCTATATTTCCCAAAGGAGCAGATGGATTTGCAACAGGTCCTCATTTTCATATAACACTTGGACGTGGTAAAATGTTAGGTTCAGGCTGGGCTAAAAATAATCTTGGTTTATGGATTTTAAAAACAACAGAATATAATATTAAACCCGAACAAGGAATGTTTATTGATAAAAACTTTACAACTGTAAAAAATAATAGAAATTTAAATTTCGTAGACTTAACAAATGAACCCGTTGTAAACAATACTTATTATACAACAGCTAATTTAAATGTTAGGTATGGTCCAAACAGCACATATAAATTTGTTAACTTACTTGCCAAAAATACAAAAATAGAAGTTTTAGAAATTAATAACGGCTGGGCAAAACTAAGTGATAAAGAGTATGTCTCAAGTATATATTTAACAAAAAATAAGCCTAAACTATACTATGAATCAAAGAAAACAACCGCAGCTTTATTAAATGTTAGAAATAAACCAAATGGAAATGTAATACTTTACAGAATACCCAAAAATACAACAGTATCAGTAATTAAAGAAGAACATAACTGGACACAAATCTACAATAACCGTTGGGTATATAGTAAATATTTAAACTAACAATTGCCAAATTATAAAAAATATTATAAAATATAAATAGGTGATAATAATGGGACAAGTATATGATAAAGCATTAGAATTTAAACGTAAACATCCAGGTGGAGTAGTATGGAATCTAAAAGATCATTGTGCAGTAGTTGAAAAACATTTAAATCCAGGTGAAGAAGTAGTATTTGCTTTCGCTGGTCAAAAAAATGAAAAATTTTATGAATTTTTTCAAACATGTGTAGTAGTTTTAACCAACAAAAGAATTTTAATTGGTCAAAAACGTGTTGTCTGGGGTTATTTCTTAAGTTCAATCACACCAGATTTATACAATGACTTATTAGTTTATCAAGGCCTTATATGGGGACAAATTAAAATTGATACTATTAAAGAAGAAGTTACAATATCAAATTTACCAAAAAGTGGTCTAGATGAAATAGAAACAAATATAACGGAAATGATGATGGAAGAAAAACAAAAATATGGCTCAATTGAAAACATATAATATAAAAAAATTAAGAAATTTAATCATATTTTTAATATTAATATTCGTTATATTTCTTTTTTTCTTAAATTTTAAACATAGCTATACATTAAAGTACAAAATAAATGATATTGATGTAACAGAAAAGTATCATAAGAAAGAAAAATACTATTCATTTTTAATTAGTTATGAAGGCAAAGATTATGAAGTAATAAGTTTTGATAAATACACTAGCAAAAGAAAGTTAATCCGAGATATCAAAGTAAACAAAACTGATGAAAATACATGTTTATCTTTTGAAAGCACCAAAATATCTTTATATGATGTATGTAATAATGAAGAAAACTTCTATTATCCACATGAAGAAACAACTTTTAAAGAAAACTCAAATTACAAAAATATTAAAATAGATAATCTTAATAATAATACCTTCTTTTTATGGAATTATCACGAGTTTATTTATTTAAGTAACAAAAAAACTACTAGTATTAAACTTTTTGATAAAGATATTTATAACTTAAATCTTATTTATCAACATGATAAATATTTAATTATTCCAAACTATAATGAAAATTATAAATTTACAAAAGTATACTTACTAAGCAAAGAAAATGGCAAAACAAAAGATTTTAAATTACGTTATGATGTTTACTTCGATAGTTACTTTTTAGGTAGCTACAAAGATAAAGTGTATTTGTATGACTATAAAAATGAGTTAGAGTACTATTTTGACTTAAAGAAATATGATATTTATAAGACAAAATATCAAATAATAAATAATGGCAAATGGGAAAATGTTACCAATCAAAAATTAAAAAATAATAAATTAAAATTTACTCAGGATAGTATATTTAATTATACATTAAAAGATGATAAGTTATATGCGAATGACAAATATTTAGTAACAAATCTATCTGTAAAAAAAATAATAAAAACAGAAAACCTAGATGTTTATTATATATCAAAAGACACATTATATCATTTTAATCCTTTAAACGGAGAAACACCATTACTTAAATATAGTGAATGGGAATTTAATAATAGTAATATGATATTTATCTTTTAACCAAATAAAAAATTAAACATACTTTATACTAGGGTGATATTATGTACAATAAATACTTAGTAAAAGAAGGAGAAAACATTAAAACTTTAGCTAGTAAATTTAATGTTTCTCCAGAGGAATTAATCAGAATAAACAACTTATATTATGGGGAAGGTCTAAGAGCAGGACAAGAAATAATAGTTCCTAAAAATGAAGAAAAATATTTTAATACTTATGTTATAGAAAGTGGAGATTCACTTTATAAAATTGCAGAAAAATACAACATAAATCCTACATTACTTGCAGCTTTAAACGGACTTGAAATGGAAGATTACATATATCCTGGTCAAGAACTTTTAATTCCTAAAAGTGGATATAGTTACTACATAACAGCTGAAGGAGATACAATAGATACAGTAAGTAATGTCTTCAAAATATCAAAATTAGACCTACTTAATCAAAATGAAACAATTTATTTACTTAAAGACCAAATATTAGTAGCAAAAAGATAGAAACAACTTTACAAAAGGTTGTTTTTTTTGGTAAAATTATGCTAGTAAAGGGCTTGATATTATGATATTAAAAAAACCATATGCATTTTTAATTAAAAACTTTCGTAAAATACACATTTTATTAACAATATTAACAGGGGTTATTATATTTGAAACACATCAACTAGTTGTGTTTTTCCGTGATTACATTGCAAATAATTATAGTGTTACTGTAACAGATAATTTAGTAAGTACAACCATAAGCCCATGGATTTACGTATCTATAATAGTAACAATTTTAATATTAATCGCAGTTTATGTATTACTAAAAACAAAAAAGAAACCAACAAAAATGTATTTCTTTACTATTCTTTATTATATAATTTTACTAATATTTATAATTATAGCATCTATTTTAATAGGTAGTTTATCCGATGGTTTATGGCCTACAGCAAGTGCTAGAACTTATAGAGATTTTGCCATAATTATTTATTATCCAGCATATTTTTTCTCACTTTTAATGCTTATCAGAAGCTTAGGTTTTGATGTTAAAAAATTTAACTTTAAAAGTGATTTAAAAGAACTTGAAATAACAGAAAAAGATAGTGAAGAAATAGAACTTAACTTAAATTTTCAAACTTATAAAGCTGAAAGAAAAATAAGAAGATTTATCAGAGAATTAAAATATTATTACTTAGAAAATAAAAAAGTTATATACATTTTAGCTGCAGCATTAGTATTAATACTAGGATTTATAATTTACAAAAATACAGAAAAAATAAAATACACATACAAAGAAAATAGTTCATTTACTTTAAATGGCCTTACATATAATATTAAAGATAGCATACTCACAAACATTGACTTAAAAGGAAACAAAATAGAAAAAGATAAGTATTATGTAGTAATACGCTTTGAAGTAAAAAATATATCAAACACAGATAAAAGAATAGATTATAATAATTTTAAACTTTATTATGGAAGAGAATATAAATACCCATCTCTAAATTTAGGCAATTCATTTTTAGATTATGGAGATCCATACATGAATGATGTGATATATGCTAAAGAATCTAAAACATATATAATGGCATATGAGATTGACCAAGAAGACAAAAATGATAATTTTAAAATAGAATTATATCAAGGAACTTCTTCAAAAAGTAAAGAATTTTTAGCCAAAACAACAACTATAAAACTAACTCCAACATTATATGAAAATTCAGAAATAGTTAGAAATGCTAATTTAAATGATACAATATCTTTCTCAGGAACAATGCTTAAAAATACTACATTTAAAGTAAATAACATACTATTTACTAATAGATATGAATATAACTACCAAAATTGTTATGCCGGAACATGTAGAACATATACTGATGTAGTAGTATCAGATATTTCAAATCAAAATAGATATATTTTAATAGTACTTGATTATGAATTATCACTAGATGAAAATGCCTCATCTTATACAAATATAAATGGTATTGCTTCATTTGCAAATAGTTTTTTAGAGGTTCAATATAATCACTTAGGAGAAACACAAAAAACATCAGTTAAATATGTAAATCCCCCTAAATTAAAAGATAAATTAGTTTTACAAGTAGATGGCTCAATTATAAATGCTGATACTATAGATTTATTAATAACAATCAGAAATAGAAGCTATTCAATAAAGTTAAAATAATAAAAGAAGAAGCTATCAGGTTTAAAAAAGTCAATATTGACATTTTAACAGAATACAAAGAAAAACCAATTGGCATAAAATCTAAAATATTAAAAAGATTAAATAAAGTTTTTTATTAAACATATTATTATAAAACAAAAAGACTTCCATTTATGAAAAGACTAAGTCCTGATCCAATAAAAAAAGAAAAGAAATAAAAGCTAATCCAGAAAAATTTTATAAAATTCATACTCAAAGTAATACAAAAATTGATATTAAAGATTTATTGCAAAAGAGCTAGTGTTTAATCCTAACTCTTTTTAATAATTCATTTTTTTGACTTTCATTTAATTGTTCATTATTGTTTCTTTTTTCTTTATAATAAGAAAAATCTGCAAGTAAATCACAATCATTATAAACTAGTATTTGTTGAAAAGGTAAAAAATATATTTTAAAATAATTACTAACAGACCTAGAAGATAAAATTAAATTAAATACTTTTTTACCAATTATATCAATTTTACCTAATTCTTCTTGAATAAATTTTATATCATTACCATACTTTATTAACAACCTAATTTTTTCACTTAAACTACATTTTTTATTAAAAAATTCATATTTCTTAGTTTCTGGATTAAATCCAATAGATTTATAAGTTCCATCACTAGCAAATAAATAGATTGTGGATAAAAAGTATATATCTTGGGTTTGAAGGCCTCCAAAACCAATTTTATAAACCCAATTACATTTTTCTTTTATTCTTTCTAAAACATTCTGGGTTTCTAAAGTAAATTCTTCTTCTTTGCTTTTTAAAAACTTTATATATTCTTCTAAACTAATTGTATTATTTTCATTTAATAAAAAATATTCAGTTTCATCTTTATTACTTATAATAAATTTATTTATCTCTTCATTCAAAACAAAAACCTCCGCATAAACTTAATTATATCATAGTTTCATAAATAGAACTAGACTTGATTATTATTAAATATGTGATATATTTATATCAGTTAGGAGAATGTGATTTAAATGAAAAAAATTATATCTCTTTAAATGAATATTTAGTTGATAATTCTTTAGATAGTTTCATAAGTAAGTTAGATAAAGAAACAAAAAGTACTACTTTAAAAGATGGTGGAACTAAAATATACAAAAAAGATGATTTTACCATAGTTGTATGTAATAAAATGACAGATGGTATGGTAGTATCTAAAGACATTCATATTGGTAAAGATAATGACAAAAACAATAATATTTGCGATGTATCATCCATAGACATGGATGAAAGGGAAAAATAATAAAAAGCTACCAGAGTTTCTGATAGCTTTTTAGCTAACGTTTCTAATAATATATTCTTTAACTTCATCAACAGTCATATTTAAAGATATTGCTAATTCATTATATAAATACTTTTCTGCTAAATTAAAGTAGGTATTGTCTTTATCACTTATTCTCATCTTATTATGAGCTCTAAATTCATTTCTCAAATAAGTGGTTTTAATAATTTTAATAAGACTTTCATAGTCACCAAAATTAAGTAATTCTTTATACTTAAACTCCAGATTTTTTTCATTAATTTCATCAATCGGAGATATCATAGCAATCTGCTTTATTATTTTTTTTGCTTCTTTAGAAGAAATAATATTTCTAAGTAAGCCAGTTTTATTATCTATAGGTATTTTAGCAGTTAGTGAATAATCATCAATCGGATTCATAACATAATAAGTAACACCATTAGTTTTATTTTCTTTAATATCTTTTATTAGACAAACGTCATGATTATATACAACATAATCACCTTTTTTATACATGAAAATAAGCCTCCTTACAATATTATTTTATCAAAATAAAATTTTTTTGTAAGCAAAAAATAAAAAAACCTTATTACAGGTTTTAATTTTAAATTGGAGGAACCGACCAGATTCGAACTGGTGATCAAGGTGTTGCAGACCTACGCCTTAGCCACTTGGCTACGGTTCCATGTAAATTAATTTTAATATAAATTTAACTATTTGTAAAGATAAATCTAATTAAAATTACATAATTGCCATATATTTATACAATATAATATGCAATTTTAATTAAATTAATAAACAATAAAGGAAATTAAATGATGAATAATAATTTAAAATATTGTCGAGAAGAACTAGAACTAACTCAGAAAGAACTTGGTAATACACTAGGAGTTAGTATAACAACAATATCAAAATGGGAACTTGGTTATGACCCAATAACATTAAAAAGATTAGTAAAATTTTGTAATTTATATAATTATTCTTTAGATTATGTATGTGGATTATCAAAAAATAATAAAAAATATAATAAAAAAATATATTTAAATTCCAAAACAATAGGATTAAAATTAAAAAAAATAAGAAATTTTTTAAAACTATCACAAGATAAATTTGCGGATAAGTGTAGTATGGCTCAGTCAACATATAGTCATTATGAAAATGGTATAAATTTAATAACTTCCCTAAATTTATATATAATTTCTAAAACATATAATGTATCAATGGATTGGCTAATAGGTAGAAAATAGTTTTAACTAAGTCATATGTTTAATATATTCATTTCATCTAAATTGTCTAATTTTGACAAAAAAACTTTGATAGAATATTGCTATTTGTCAAATATTTGGTTATAATAAAAAAGAATAGATATAGGGAAGTGTGGTATGGATAGTAATGTCAAAAAAAAGACTAGTCTAACAGAAATATTTAAGTTTATTTCAACCATTATCAGTTGGACTGTTTTTGTCTTGCTTTTAATTTGTGCTGCATTTTTAATTTATTACTTTATAGCAGTTAAAGTCTATGTAGCTAAAGGTAGTGGACATGAACCTAAATTTTCTCTTTATACGATTATAACCCCAAGTATGACTCCAAATATCAATGTTTACGATGTCGTCGTAGATGTAAAAGTTGATAAACCAGAAGATATTAAAATAAATGATGTAATAACATTTTATTCAAATATACCAGGTGTTAAAAATGGTACCATAACCCACCGAGTTATTGCAATTAACAAAGATATGGATGGAAATTATAAATATCTAACAAAAGGCGATTACAATTTAGTAGATGATGGCGTAGATGTAGGATTTGATAAGATAGTAGGAAAAGTAGCGCTTAGAATACCGCAACTAGGTAGAGTACAATTCTTTATGGCTAGTAAACTTGGCTGGTTACTGGTAGTTCTGATTCCGGCATTATATGTAATTATTAAAGATATTTTAAAAATAATTAGACTAACAAATGGTAAATCATCAAATAAATTTACAAAATTTTTAAATAGGCCTGTAATATCTTTTAAAAAGAAAAAGTTACTTCCATATACACCACCTAGTGAAGAAGAACCAATAAAACAAAATATTGAAATAGAGCAAAGCGAAAAATTAATAACAAATGATGCAATAAAACATGAAAATGATACGAATATAGTTCAAATTTCAGAAACAAAACCTCTTTTATCTCAATCTGAAGAAAAAGAAAGTTTAGTTACTGAAAATTCATTTATCCCAAAAGTACAAATGCCAAAAGAAGAAAATGTGATGAATTTTTATGAAGATGACGAAGAAGATATAGATTTACCATCATTAAAATAATCAAAAAGCGTCAAATACTTGACACTTTTTGTAATATAAATTTGACTATAGAAATATAATGTGATAAGATTAATCTAATTAAGGGAGGAATGCCTAAGCACATATATATCAAAAATCTTTTAATAATTTAATAAGGAGGAAATATGAAAAAAATTATTAAAAATTATAAGAGCACTTTGATATTGCTAGGTAGTGTAGTAATTGGTGCTATTTGTGGTTTAATCTTTAAAGAAAAAGCTGAAATAGTAAAACCTCTAGGTGATTTATTTCTAAATCTTTTACTAGTTATTATTGTTCCACTTATATTCTTTACAATAACATCATCTATATCTAAGATGAATGAAAAAAAACGTTTAAGTAAAATACTAATAAGTACAATAGTTATATTTTTAATAACTTCAGTTGTAGCTGTTTTATTTGGCTTTTTAACAACAGCTAAAATAAATTTAGTAAATCCAGAAAATACTGAAGCTATAAAAGAAGTATTTGATAATACAGTTGAAGAAGGAGTAGAATTAAACATTCTTGAAAGAACAGTTAGTGTCTTATCAACAAATTCATTTGTAAACCTTTTATCAACAAGTAATTTAGTTGCCTTAATAGTTATGTCTGTTTTATTTGGTATAGCTATCAATAAAGCTGGTGAAAAAGGTAAAAAAGTTGCAGAACTATTTGACTCATTTAGTGAAACAATGTATAAATTAATTGAAATTATAATGTATTATGCTCCGATTGGATTAGGATGTTATTTTGCTAGCTTAGTTGGAACTTTAGGAGGCACAATTGCTGTAGGTTTCTTAAAAACGTTTATAGTGTATACTTTAGTATGTTTAGTATTTATGGCAGTTTTCTATACTTTATATGCGTTTATTGCCGGAGGATTCAATGCTGTTAAAGCATTTTGGACAAATATAATTCCATCAGCTTTAACAAGTATTGGAACATGCTCATCAGCAGCAAGCGTACCAATAAACATTGAATGTACAAAGAAAATGGGCGTTCCAAACGATATAGCCGAAACAACAGTATCACTTGGTACAAGTTTTCACAAAGATGGTTCATGTATAGGTAGTGTCTTTAAAATAATGTTCTTAGTTAGTTTATTTGGAACATCACTATCAACATTTGGAGATATTTCTAAAGTATTAGGAATTGCTTTACTAGCTACGCTTTTAGTAACAGCAGTACCAATTGGTGGAGGAACAATCAGTGAAATGTTAATTCTTACAATGATGAATTATAATGTAGCTGCCTTACCAATTTTAACAATAGTAGCAACAATTATTGATGCTCCAGCAACACTACTTAATGTAGTTGGTGACTCAGCATCAGCCATGATGGTTACTCGTGTAGTGGAAGGTAAAGACTGGATAAACAAAAAAAATAATAAAAAAGAAAAATAAAGATTAGACAATAAAGAAGCTTACAAAGCTTCTTTTTAAATTTTATAAAATACAGCTAAATACGAATTTATTTAATGCTTTTGTGAAAATTAACAAAAACCACTTTATTAGCCAGTATGATTATGCTATAATAGAAACATAAGTTACCATAGGTTACTTAATTGTGAGGTGATAATATGCCTGCAGTAGTAGAACTATCAAAAGATAGAATAGTAAAAGTTGCAGTAAAAATGGTAAATGAGAGTGGCTGGGACAGTGTTAATGCCAGAAGTCTAGCTGCATGCCTCGGAGTGTCAACCAAACCATTATATCGTATCTATGAAAGTATGGATGAAATCAAAGAAGATATTTATAAAGAAATATCACGTCAGTATGATGAATTCCTAACAAGTAGAATAGATAGTAAAAAAGCGTTATTAACATTATGTATTGCCTATGTTGAATTTGCTTTAGAATATAAAAATCTATTTATAAGTCTATTCTTAAGTAATAATTTGAAATGGAAATCTATCGAAAACGTATTAGATGAAAAATGGAACCAAGGAACAATTATCAATTTAGTAAACAAGCACGGTTATAGTTTTGAAGAAGCAAAAAACTTATTTATGAACATGTGGTTATATGCTAATGGCTTAGCTACATTAATCGCTACGAATGATATAACAATGGATGACCAAGAAGTACTTATAAGACTTGTTAAGTACTACAAAATACTTGTCAAAGGTGAATAAATGAAAAAAGTAGAAATAAAACCGAACAATGTAAGCATAGATAGAATTAACGAAAAATGCTTAAATTGTGGTATGTGTAAAAAAACTTGTGAAAAAATTAATGGACTTGAGGGTGATTGTATAAATTGTGGACAATGTGTATTAACATGTCCAAGCGGAGCTCTTATTCCTAAATTTGATTACAAAAAAGTTTTAAATTATATAAATGATACAGATTATACGGTAGTTGCTTTCACAGCCCCAGCAGTACGAGTTGCAATTGGTGATGAATTTGGTTTTGCAAGTGGAGCATTTCTTGAAGGTAAAATGGTATCGGCATTAAAAAACATTGGATTTGATTATGTATTTGATACAACTTTCGGAGCAGATTTAACTATCATGGAAGAAGCAAATGAACTAGTGGGTAGATTAAAACACAAACAAAAACCCTTATTTACAAGTTGCTGTCCATCCTGGGTTTTATATATGGAAAAATATCATTCTGAAGATTTAAATTTAGTAAGTACATGTAAAAGTCCAATTTCAATGGAAGCTAGTATGATTAAAAGTTATTTTAGTGAAATGTATGATATTCCTAAAGAAAAAATAATAACGGTTTCAATTGCACCATGTACATCAAAGAAAAATGAAAGAGTAATTCATCCTGAAACAGATGTATCACTTACAACTAGAGAACTTGCCATGATGATTAGAGAAACAAACATTGATTTCAAAAATTTAAAAGATGCAGAATTTGATGCTCTGATGGGTTCATCTTCATCAAGTGGTCTTATTTTTGGAACATCTGGCGGAGTAACCGAAGCAGTACTTAGAACGGCATATTACATGATTAATGGCAAAATGGCACCGCCAAAATTTTATGATTTAGAAGAAATACGTGGAGAAGAAAACATTAAAACAACAACTGTTGACTTAGGAAAATATTATCTTAGAGTAGCAGCAGTTAATACAATAAAAATTGCCAGTGAAAATTATGAAAAATTAAAGACTTTTGACTTTGTAGAAGTTATGGCATGCCCTGGTGGATGCATAGGTGGTGCTGGTCAACCTTTGAGTGCCATTAAAGATATGCTAGAAATAAGAAATAAAAGAAGAGAAAGTATGTATAACATGGATAGAGTAGCTCAAAATAGAGAAGCTTATAAAAATCCCAAAGTTCAAGATGCCTATATTTCTTATTTAAGTAAGAATGATATAGACTTACATACAGAGTATTATGCTAAAAAAAGTATAAAATCTTAATTTACATTTTAAAATATACATGATAAAATATACACATAGGAGGAAGAAATGAAGAAGTATATAATATTAATAATAGCTGTTTTAGGATTGTTAATAATTCCAAATGTAAGTGCAGCAAAAATTGATTTGCCAGAAAAAACAGACCATGAAAAGGTTAAGGTTTATTTATTCCGTGGTGAAGGATGTCCACATTGTCAAGATTTTCTAGCATACTTTGTTAATGTATTCAAAGACTATGAAGATTATTTTGAAATCGTATCATATGAGTCATGGAAAGATGATAATAACAAAAAATTAATCCTTGCAGTTAAAAAAGCTGTTGGTGTAGAAGAAGATGTTGGAGTACCTTTCATAGTTGTGGGAAGCAATTACCATTTACTAGGATTTAGTGATGACTCTGGTGAAGAAATAATAAACGAAGCTTTAAAAGCATATCAAGATAAAAAATACACAGATATCGTAGCAAAAGCTATAAAGGATGAAAAAATAAGTGCCAATTCAGAAAATCTTGTTAAAGCCGCTGATAGTGAAGGTATTAAAGTGAAAAAAGAATATCTTGAAGATGAAGGTATTGAAAAAAAAGGTTTATCCGATGGAGTAATAGTAGGAATTGTATTTGCAGTTATCTTGCTAGGTTTTGGTGGCTTAGTATTTATTTCTAGAAAGTAGGAAATATGAAAAAAGTATTAGTAGTATTAGTAACAATATTAAGTTTATTTTTTACTTCATCTGTACAAGCTAAAATTAGTTTACCAGAAAAAACAGATCATGAAAAAGTAAAAGTTTATCTTTTCTGGAGCAGTACTTGTCACAATTGTCATAACTTAATAAAATACTTTGCAAATAATTATGAGGAATACACAGATTATTTTGAAATCGTAACATATCAAGTTGACAACAACAAGAATAATTCATCATTAGCAAGTACAATAGCTGAACAAGTCGGGGAAAAACCAGGATACGTTCCATTAGTTATTATTGGAAGTACCTATCATGTACTAGGTTGGAGTGACACAGTTGGTGAAACAATAACCAAGGAAGCATTAAAAGCATATGAAGATAAAAATTATACAGATATAGTTGCTAAAGAAATTAGTGACAAAAAACTAGAAACAGAAGAAAAAACTTTTAAAGATGCTTGCAATATAATTGGTGTTAAAATAAGTGCTTCAAAAAGTAATAAAGTAGATACAAATTTTGTAATTGGCTTTGTAGCTGGAGTAATTATTCTAGGTATTGCTGGTTTAGTAATATTAGCAAGAAAAAAATAAGATAGCAATTCTAAAAATGCTATCTTTTTTGTTTATAAATATTTATTAACCAAATAATTCCTTGAACCATTCGTATTTAAATAATATTCTTCAATAACTTCATTAACATCATTATTATATATAGATATTGTTATTTTAACTGAATAACCAACAACACCTTTACCAGAAGTATTAAGTATAGTACCAATACTACTGTTTATATAAATACTTTTAACATTAAGTTTAATTTTACTAAATTCTTTCTTAATTTTTTCAGTTTCACTTTTAATAAGCTCATTAACCGGAGCAAGTATTTCTTCATTTTGATATAAGTTTAAATCAAGAGCACAACCATTATCAGTAACATCAACAGCCATTATATGATTACTTACATCATATTCATTATTACCATAAGTACATTTAGTTGGTTTACTAGAACCCTTACCAATATTAAGAATAACACTTACAGGACTAGTCTTATTTCCTGACTCATCACTTGCAATTATTTGTATGGTATAAGAACCTTTACCAGTAAAACTACTATAATCTATTTTTTCTCCATTTTGATTAACACCAGAGTCATAAAACTCAATTATACATTCTTTATTACTATTATCTTTACAAGACTCCACAAAATCTTTAGGATTGTAAGCATCTCCAACAGAAATATCAACATCTTTAACTTTCAAAACTGGAGCCTCAGTATCAACAACTTGAAGTTTAGCAATATATTTCTTTTTGTAAATTGTAATTTTTACTTCATAAGTACCAACTTCTTTAAAATTAACTTTACTATAATCAACTTTAATATCTTTTTCTTTAACATTTTTAATTTCTTCAAAGAATAAAGTTTTATCAAAAGTATCATTATTTACTTCAACCGCAGCATCATCTCGTAAAGTTATAACTGCATCACTATGACTATTTTTGCCAAATGCATTTGCCATTACTGCAACAAAAATAAGTAAAAGGATACCAACAATTGAACATATAACAACAATAGATGTAAAATTACTTTTTTTCTTTTTAACTTTTTGATTAAAAAACTTAGCCATATTAAAATCCTTCCTATTCTTAATTAATATTACCATATTTTTGCAAAACTTCCAACAAAAATAACAAAAATATACAAATTTTCTTGTAAAATGTGTAAAAGTGTGGTATTATCGTAATTGCAAGTTTATATTTTTAATATAATTTGTTAAGTGGAGGGGATAACTTGCGGACTTGCCCTATAACCACTTACGCGAAAAAATTTTTATAGGAGGTGTTTTCGTGGCTAAAGAAGTCGTAAAGAAAATTAAATTACAAATCGAAGCTGGTAAAGCAACACCTGCACCACCAGTTGGTACAGTTTTAGGACCTGCTGGAATTAACTTAGGAGAATTTTGTACTAAGTTTAATGAAGCAAGTAGAGACAAAATGGGAGATATTATTCCATGTGAAATTACCATCTACGATGACCGTTCATTTGACTTTGTTTTAAAAACTGCTCCAGCAGCATTCTTACTAAAGAAAGTTGCAAAAGTTAAAAGTGGTAGTAAGAAAGGTGCTAATGAAATCGTAGCTACAATTACTGAAAAGGAATTAAGAGAAATAGCTGAAACAAAAATGCCAGATTTAAATGCATATGATGTTGAAGCAGCTATGAACATTATTGCTGGTACTGCTCGTAACATGGGTATTGCAGTTAAAGGTTTCAATGATGCCGAACTTGAAGAACAAGCAGCTGAAGCAAAAGCAGAAGAAAAAGAACAAGCTAAACGTGAAGCAGAACTAGAAAAACTTGAAGAAGAAGCTAAAGAAATGGCTGAAGCAAGTGTTGAAGTTCCAACTCATGATGATTTAGAAAAATCTGAAGAAGAAACAGAAGAAAAATAATTAAAATAATAAAAATTGTCCGCTTAATGAACCACAGTTAGGAGGTAAACTATGAAAAAATATGGAAAAAAATATGTGGAAGCATCTAAAAACGTTGATAAAAACAAAGCATATGCTTTAGAAGATGCAATCAAATTAGTTAAAGAAACAAGCATTACTAAATTTGATAGTACAGTTGATGTTGCAATTAAATTAAACATTGACCCTAAAAAATCTGACCAACAATTAAAAGGAGCTTTATCACTTCCAAACGGAACTGGTAAATCTAAAAAAGTTTTAGTTATAGCTAAAGGAGCATTTGCTGAAGAAGCTAAAAAAGCTGGAGCTGATTTTGTTGGGGAAAAAGATATGCTTGATAAAATCAAAAATGAAAACTGGTTTGACTTTGATGTTGTAGTTGCTACACCAGATATGATGCCAGAAGTTGGTAAAATTGGTAATATTCTTGGACCACGTAACTTAATGCCTAACCCTAAGACTGGAACAGTAACAACTAAAGTAGGCGCTATTGTTGAAGATCTTAAAAAAGGTATGGTTACATACAAGAATGATAAATTTGGTAATATCCATACTGTAATTGGTAAAGTTTCATTTGATGAAAAGAAATTAGCTGAAAATTTAACTTATGTTATCACAACAATTTCTAAAGCTAAACCACAAACAGTAAAAGGAACATTTATTGAAAACATTGCTATTTCATCAACTATGGGTCCTGGAATCAAGTTAGATAAAAATAGTTTTGACATTTAATTAAAAATGTAATATAATACGTATTAGAAAAAGCAAGAACCAAAGACAGTAGGCAAAAAATAAGTCCTACCGAGGGGATACTTAAAACTACACGATAATTTTAAGCTTCCCTTGGGAAGCTTTTCTAATATAATAAGGAGGAGAATATGGCAAGCACAAAAATTCTTGAACAAAAGAAACTTGTTGTTGACGAAATTGTTAACAAATTAAAAACAAGTGAAAGTGTTATAATATTCCAATACCAAGGATTAACAGTTGAAGAACTTTCTGATTTAAGAAAAGAACTTAAAAATGTTGATTCAGAAGTAAAGGTTTATAAAAACACACTACTTAAAAGAGCTGCTGATGAATTAAATCTTAATTTAGATGAATTCTTAGAAGGACCAAATGCAATTTTATTTGGTAAAGAATTACTTGAACCAATTAAAATTGTATCAGAATTTGCTAAGAAACATGATAAATTAGATATCCGTGTAGGTGTTATCAGTGGAAATGTTGCAGATTTAGCTGTAATAAAAGAATATGCTACCATTCCATCAAGAGAAGGATTACTTACAATGCTTGCTGGTGGTATGATGCAATATGTTAAAGATTTAGCAATAGGATTAAATCTTTATGCCGAACAATTAGAAGGGAAGGAATAGAATATGGCAAAATTAAACAAAGAAGATTTTATAAGTGCATTAAAAGAAATGACAATTCTTGAAGTTAAAGAATTAGTTGACGCAATGAAAGAAGAATTTGGTGTTGATCCAATGGCTGTAGCTGTAGCTGCTGCTCCAGCTGCTGCTGTAGAAGAAGGACCAAAAACTAGAACAGTTGTATTAAAATCAGCTGGTGGAAACAAAATTGCAGTTATTAAAATCATTAAAGAAATTACTGGTTTAGGATTAGTTGAAGCTAAAGCTGTAGCTGACAACGGTGGAAATATTAAAGAAAATATTCCTGCTGAAGAAGCTGAAGCTATTAAGACTCAATTAACTGAAGCTGGTGCTGAAGTAGAATTAGTTTAATTCTAAAATTAAAACCACATTTGTGTGGTTTTTTTGTTGCTTTTGAGTAAAATATTTAGTATAATGAATACATGAAGAACATTCTTCATAAAATAAAAAAGGAACATTCGTAACTCGAATGTCTACCTAAATATTACTTTTGGTTTGACATTTGCCTACAGGCAGATGTCTAATTTTATTATTAATAGCATTAAAGCTATTATTAACATTATAATACATAATCTGTTAAGAAATTTAATTACATAAACTCTTTTCTTCATATGCATTCCTCCTCTCAATAAGCTCAAAGCCCCTGAAAGACGGTAGACACCCGAGAACAAATATTCCTTAAAAAATACTATAACAAATAAACACAAATATTTCAAGTGTAAAGCATAAATTTTGTAAAATGAAAACCTAATTTTGAAAGCCACAATTAATTTCTGCACTTTTTAAACTTGACTACTTATTATTTAAAACATCATATAGTGCTTGATGTACATCATTTTATTCTTTACTATACTATTTTAATTCTTGCAATAAAATAAATAACTTTAATTATAAGTCAAATATAAAGTTTAACTTAATAAATTGACAATTATAATCATTTTTAATATAATAAACTTACAGGTGGTAAATATGCTTAAAAATATAAATAGCAAACTAAAAGACAATAGAGGCTGGGGGTTAACAGAAATGCTTGTTTTAAGTGGAATCTTATTACTAGCGTTATTATTTGCAGCT
Organism: uncultured Erysipelotrichaceae bacterium; assembly: GCA_902797105.1. Classification (GTDB taxonomy): domain Bacteria; phylum Bacillota_I; class Bacilli_A; order RF39; family UBA660; genus Onthocola_B. The sequence goes on along the minus strand of CADBRL010000073.1, from coordinate 4,287 downwards.
TATCTAATATATAAACTATATAGCAGTTTTTAAATCTGCTTTTGATTTAAATGTAGGGGCTAATTATGGCAGAAATATCAAATTGTTTATTAATGCTTGAATATTTAGAAAATGGTAGAAAATACAATATAAAGGAACTAGCAGAAAAACTTGAAGTATCCGAAAGAATGGTTAGAAGTTACAAGGAAGAACTTGAAAAAGCAGGAATATTTATAGATAGCATCATTGGACCTTATGGAGGTTATGTTTTAAATCAAAGTATTAAAATTCCTTTACGCAAATTTTCTAAAGAAGATTATGAATTTTTAAAAAACTTAAAAGTAAATAAAGACGATAAAGAAAAATTACAAATAATAGCTGATAAAGTTCATGGAATCTATTTTGAATCTCAAAACGAAAATATTGAATTAAAAGATGATATTAAAAATTATTATAATATATTAAATAAGGCTATAAAAGAAAAAAGAAAAGTAAAAATAAATTATTATTCATTTACCGATGGAAATTTAAATAGAATTATAAGGCCATATGATTTATTTTTATATAATTCTGGATGGGGATGTGCAGCCTTTTGCGAACTTCGTCAAGATTTAAGACATTTTGAACTTAAAAGAATAAATAAAATGGAACTTTTAGATGAAACTTTTTAAGTAGACCAAATACTTCCTCTTTAAGTGATATAAATTACTTAAGGAGGATTTTTTATGGAAAAGAATATGAACGAAAATTTCAAAAAATTGAATAATAGGGTTGTTGATAGTTTAAATGATACTGACTTAGAAAAATTAAATTATTTACTAAGTAAAATTAAAGACCCAACATTAGTATCGGGGGTAGGTGGTTCAAGTATTGTTGCTTCGTTTGCATCAAGAATATTACTTATGAAGAATTTGATTATAACAAAATGTGTAGAACCAAGGGATTTAAAATATTTTAAAGAGTTTATGAACGGCTATAAAAATATTTTGGCATGTAGTTACTCTGGAGCAAACTTTGGCGTTGAATTAGCTTTCGATAACAATCTAAGACATTATTTGTTATCTAGTAAGGAAAATAATGAAAACGGTGTAATTAGTTTAAATTATATTTGTAAAGATTCAGAAAAAAGTTTTATATCTTTAGCAGCAACATTAATACCATGTGCAATATTATTAAATTATTATTTGGATAATGATTATCAAAGAATAATTGATAGTACGAAAGAATATGATTACAATTTTGATGTAAATTGTGATGCTTTTGAAATCTTTACAGGTTTTGAAACATTATCAGCAAGCAAATATTTAGAATCTACGATGGTTGAAGCTGGTATTGGCATTCCTGTAATTCATGATAAGTATTCATATTGTCATGGTAGAAGTACATTATCAAAAACTTACAATAATATAGCAATATATTTTAATTTAGGTACAGACTTAGATAAACTATTATTAAGTGAATTAACTAAATACTATAAAGAAGTAATTGTATTAGATAGCAAGCCAACGCTTTTATCGGAGTATAACTTATTAGTAAAGTGCATGTATCTAACAAAATACGTTGCCTCCCAAAAAGAAAAGGATTTATCAGGTGTAGATTATAATCCAATTGTTAAAAAGCTTTATAGGTTTAAAAGCAGTGTGTGATAAAAAGCACAACAAATTAACCCAAAATTCATTATTTTTTCTTGACAAACATATCATATTAATGTTATAGTATATTTGCATTTTGAAAAGACGGGTTCTGCTTAGGTAGAACCTAGTTTAAAACAATGTTCGATACACCAGGATGTGTGTTAATGGAAAGGAGCGAAAATAAATGCCTACGATCAATCAATTAGTAAAGAAAAATCGAAGCAAAAAAACAAGAAAGAGTAAAAGTCCAGTATTAAATGTTGGATTTAACACTCTAGAAAAGAAACAAACTGATGCAAAGAGTCCACAAAAAAGAGGAGTTTGTACTAAAGTTGGTACAAGAACACCTAAAAAACCGAACTCAGCATTAAGAAAATATGCTCGTGTTAGACTTTCTAATGGTAAAGAAATCGATGCTTATATTCCAGGAGAAGGACATAACTTACAAGAACACAGTGTTGTTTTAGTAAGAGGTGGCCGTGTTAAGGATTTAATCGGTGTTCGTTATCATATCGTAAGAGGTACACTTGATACTCACGGAGTTCAAGACCGTAAACAAGGACGTAGTAAATACGGAACTAAAAAAGACAAAAAATAATAGAATAGGAGGAAAATTAAATGCGTAAAAGACGTGCAGTTAAAAGAGATGTACTACCAGATCCTATATATAATTCAAAAGTAGTTACTAAATTAGTAAACCAAATTATGTTAGATGGTAAAAAAGGTACAGCTCAAAAGATATTATATGAAGCATTTGATATAGTTGCTGAAAAAACTGGAAAACCAGCTTTAGAAGTTTATAGTGCTGCATTAGAAAATATCAAACCAGCTCTTGAAGTTAAATCTCGTAGAGTTGGAGGCTCAAATTATCAAGTTCCAATGGAAGTTAATGATGAAAGAGCTCAAACACTAGCTTTAAGATGGTTAGTTAATTATGCAAAATTAAGAAATGGAAAGGGAATGGCCATTAATCTTGCAAACGAAATCATAGATGCCTCAAATGGTACTGGTGGAGCTTGCAAAAAACGTGAAGATACTCATAGAATGGCAGAAGCAAATAAAGCATTTGCTCACTATAGATGGTAAGCACTATGGCTAGAGACGTTTCAATTGACAAATTAAGAAATATCGGTATCATGGCTCACATCGATGCTGGTAAAACAACTACAACAGAAAGAATTTTATTCTTAACTGGTATTACACACAAAATCGGAGAAACTCACGAAGGTGAATCTCAAATGGACTGGATGGAACAAGAAAAGGAAAGAGGTATTACAATTACTTCTGCCGCTACTACTTGTCACTGGAAAGGATATAGATTAAACATTATCGATACCCCAGGTCACGTAGACTTTACTATCGAAGTTCAAAGAAGTTTAAGAGTTTTAGACGGTGCTATAGCTCTAATCGATGCTCAAGCAGGTGTAGAACCTCAAACTGAAACTGTTTGGAGACAAGCAAATGAATATAAAGTACCAAGAATGATTTGTGCTAACAAAATGGAAAAAATGGGTGCTGATTTCTACTATTCACTTGATACAATTAAAAGTAGATTAGGTGCTAACGCTGCTCCAATTATGTTACCAATTGGTGCTGAACAATTCTTTGAAGGTTACATTGATTTAGTTACTAAAAAAGCATACAAATATGATGGAACTGAAAAACAAGAAGTATCTGAAATGGAAATTCCAGCAGATATGGTACAAAAAACTGAAGAATATAGAACTAAATTAATTGAAGCAGTAGCTGATTTTGATGAAGATCTAATGATGAAATACCTAGATGGTGGAGAAATTACTGAAGAAGAGCTTAAAGCTGCTATCAGAAAAGCTACATTATCTGTAGGATTCTTCCCAGTTTTATGTGCTGATGCTCTAGGAGACAAAGGAACACGTGCTTTACTTGATGCTGTTATTGATTACCTACCAGCACCAACTGATATTGAAGCTATTGAATGTACTGATGCAAAAGGAAACGATGTATTAAGACATCCAAGTGATTCTGAACCATTCACAGCACTAGCATTTAAGATTATGACTGATCCATATGTTGGTAGACTTTCATTTTTCCGTGTTTATTCAGGAGTTTTAAAAAGTGGTTCATACGTTTTAAACTCAACTAAAGACGAAAAAGAAAGAATTGGTCGTATCTTACAAATGCATGCTAACCAAAGAAAAGAAATTACTGAAGTATATGCAGGAGAAATCGCTGCGGCAGTTGGTCTAAAAAATACTACAACTGCAGATACATTATGTGATGAAAAGAACCCATGTATCATGAAGGGAATGGAATTCCCAGCTCCAGTTATTGATATAGCTATTGAACCAAAGAGTAAAAATGACCAAGATAAAATGGCTATTGCTATTCAAAAACTAGTTGAAGAAGATCCAACTCTAAGAGTTAAAACAGATACAGAAACTGGTCAAACAGTTTTATCTGGAATGGGTGAATTACACTTAGACATTATCGTTGACCGTATGCGTCGTGAATTTAATGTTGAATGTAATAAAGGTAAACCACAAGTTGCTTACCGTGAAACACTTACTCAAGCTGCTGAATGTGAAGGTAAATATATCAAACAATCAGGTGGACGTGGACAATACGGACATGTTTGGGTTAAGTTTGAACCAAATCCTGAAAAAGGATATGAATTCGTTGATGCTATCGTTGGTGG
>CADBRL010000072.1 GCA_902797105.1 uncultured Erysipelotrichaceae bacterium | reverse complement strand
GATAAATTAAAAAGCCAATTATTGGCTTTTGGTATATACATTGTTTAATTAATAATTATTGGGTCAGATTGGGTTCCAGAACCGGATTTGTAAGAAACATCAGGATTCAGATAGAAAGTAGGTCTTACATATGGTGACTCTTGATTAGATTGCGTATCAGAAGTATTCAAATATCCTGTTGAAAAAATTGAAGAAGAACTCCCGGTATCGTTAGAACTTCGAGAAATTGTCCACTCAGTATCTCCTATATACATCCAATTTAATGCTGTTATCGCCGAGTTGCTATAAGAACTTAATGAGGTTGTCCACGCATCTGGAATTGCCGCATATCCATAATCACTTACATACATCAATCCTATTTTTGATATACCATCATTAGGTCCGTATGTTTCATCGGGAGAATTTATTTCTTCACTATATATATTATTTACACTAGAAAAATTGCCAAGTGAGCCAGAAATACTACTTATAATCCATTCTGTATTATCTATTTTAGAAGCCCATAATGCACCAATATTATTTATATAATTTGTATTAAGATTTAATTTGTTTAATTCTGAATATTTCCACTTATTACAACCAGCACCACTACTTATACCAGGAGCTGCAATAATATTTTTATTTGATAAAGAAATTATTTCGTTTACATTGTTATATGCAACATCAGTTGAGCATGAGCTTAATGAAGTCCATCCGTACTTGTTGCCTCCATAATATGGCCCATTTGTGCCAAGTAAATCTGATGTTGCTAATGTTGCTTTTATCAATTTAACTTGTCTATCAAATACTCCGATTATTCTATATAAATTATTTGTTGGGCATGGACTTTCGGTTGAACCGAAACATACATAATTATTTGTTGTGTCACTGGCTCCTGCGTATCTATATGAGTTATCTCCAGCTCCATTTGCTAAAGAACTATCATGAAAATATATTTTATTATTTCCTTGTATTCCATTATATTGTGATATAACAAAGTCAGCTAAAGTTATTGGTGCTTTATCAAAATATACATAACATTTATCAGAAGTATTGCCACTCATAAGAACTTTTTTATTTATATCATCCCAGGATAATTCTCCACCATTTTCACATTTTGAAAGCTCACTATTAAAAACATAACCTTCAGTTGGCCAACTACTTGCTGTAGTCATTTCATAATTTCCACTACCTGCTTCCGTTTCAAGCATCATTGACAAAGTATTTTCTTGTTTTATTTGCTTTGACCTTTCATCTAAATAAACTTCTTCTTTACCAAAGTTCTTTCCTAAGTAAAAGCTTGTTATTACAATTAATAAAACAAACACTAATAATATTATTTTTCTATACTTCTTCATGATACCATTCCTTACTATAAATAGAGTTTACTATAAAAAGTTATAGTAATGATAGACACAAAATAGTAGCATTTTATATCTATACTAAATTAGTATTAAAATAGTACAATTATGTTAATGAATTGAAAGGACATGAATAAAATGAAAAATATAGTATCTAGTAATATAAGATTTGAAGAAGAAGCTTGGTATAAATTAAGAATAATAGCCCTTATGAATAAGAGAAGTATTAATAAAGAAATTGAATACTTAATAGACCAAAGAATAAGAGAATATGAAGAAAAATATGGAAAAATAGAAATAGATTATGATGAAATAGAAAATGATAAGAAATAAATCTTATCATTTTCTAGTTAACTTAGGACCTTTCTTACCTTTAAATACATCCGGTGTTTCATCCATAGGTATGTTATATTTCATTTTAAATAAACTTACTAAAGTATCCATTTCAAGTTTAGAACGTTGTTTTAAAAATTCTGCAAAACCATTATAATCACAATTATTAATATATCCATAATATTCCAAAGTATCTTCTTCAGTTATAATAATCGGAGCATAAAATGATTTTAATAAATTACTTGCAAGTATAATTTTAGCACATCTTTTATTGCCATCTTCAAAAGGGTGTATTCTCATAAAATTAATGTGAAACATTGCTTCTCGCATAAATGGTTCTAAAATATTCCATACATTATAATAATTATCTAGAAGTGAGTATAACTGAGGATATATCTGATATGGGGAAACTGGCACAAATGTTGCATAATCACCAGGATAAACATTAATTATTCTAAAACCATCAAGTCCCCTTTCCTCATTAATTATATTACCAATATTTTTTATCATTGTTACATCTAATTTTCCAGATTTATTAAAATTATAAGTTTCATAAAATGCTTTATATATAGTATTTACAAATAATTTTCTCTCTTCTTTTGTTTTTATTCCTTCAATTTCTGTACTTGAATAAATAAATCTTTCCATATAAAATTTTTCATAACTCTCATAAAAATCTGGATATAATAAACCTAAATTAACAAATATATCTTTATACATTTTATCTCCTTTGTATTTAATGCATATTTTAACACTATTTTTAGAAAAAAACAATAGAAAAGCTTATTTGAACCAACTAATATTCAAATAAGCTAAATTTATTGGTAATGACTGATATAACCCACACCATCATTACCGGAAAGGAGGTGATGCTCTATACTATAAAGTATATATCACCGAAAGGTGTAAACCTTTGTACGAAATACTTCGTACAGTTTAATATTATCACAAATTAGCTACAAAAGCAAACGCTTTTATTATAATTTACTATTTATTGTTTTTTCTAAGATTCTTTTAACATCTCTTTCGTTAAATGGTTTTAAAAGTATATCTACGATTGGATATTTAAAAGCTTTATCTATAGACTCTTTATCATCTACCCCAGTTATTATAGAAATAGGTATGCTTCTAAATAAATCTTTATTTTTATAATAATCTAAAACTTCAAAGCCATTTACATTTGGCATATTTAAATCAAGAAGAACAGCTTTAATGTTTTGTAATTTTTCATTATCTTCTAAAATATCTATTGCTTCTTTACCATCTGTTGCACTTATTACTTCAAAAGAGTCATCTAGTATTTTCAAAATAAAATTTCTTATAAGATTAGAATCATCAACTACAAGAATTGCCTTATCATGACTTGTCTTCGGAGCTTTATATAAATTATCATCCACTATACCTACTCCCATGTATTTTTTTACTAAATTAACTACTCTATTTGCTTCTTTCATTAATTCATTAAAATGTTCTGTAACATAGTACATGTCATTGGCTTTACTTTTAAGTTCATGATCATATGCAAGTTCACCTAAGACTTCAAAGCCAAAATATCTGGCATCACTTTTTAGAGAGTGAACAAGTATTGCATAATTTGCCATATCTCCGATTTCTTTACAAGCTTTAATTTTCTCTAGCTTTCCTGGTACTTCTTGTAAAAAAGTTTCAAGGGTTGCATCATATGTTTCCATATCTCCGAATAACTCTAAAGCTTTTTTTACATTTGCTCCATTTTCAATTAAAATATTTACATCTTTCATAATATCACTCCTTATTTAAATATTCATTTATTACTCTATTTAATTCATCTTTACTTATTGGTTTGGCTAAATAATCATTAAATCCATCCGCTAAGTATTTTTCCCTCATTCCTGTTAAAGCATTTGCTGTAAGTGCTACAGTTGGTATATTAAAATCAGGTATTTCTTCTTTTATTTTATGAAGTGTTTCTACTCCACTCATTCTTGGCATCATATCATCCATTAATATTAAATCATATTTCTTGCCACTTTTCAAGTTATCTATACATATAAAGCCACTTTCAACACATTCTGCAGTAATACTATATGTACCCAGTAATCTTTCTGCGACTTTTAAGTTAATTTTATTGTCATCTACTACTAAAACTAATTTATTATTTACTTTTATGTCATCATTTTTAACAACTGGAGCATCAACTTTTATAGTTGGATTTTTAACAATTCTTTGGTCTATTGACACTGTAAATTTAGAACCTTTTCCATAGACACTTTGAACTACTATTTTTCCGTGCATTAAATCTACTAACTTTTTAGTTATAGCAAGTCCTAATCCAGTTCCTTCAATAGTTACGTTATCTTCTAAATCTAATCTTTCAAATTTATTAAATAACTTATTAATATTTTCTTGCTTAATACCAATACCGGTATCTTCAACTGATATTATTAATCGACATACATCATTTTTAACAACTGAATTAATACTAAAAGTTATGCTTCCTTCTTTGGTATATTTAACAGCATTAGTTAATATATTTACACATATTTGTTTAAGTCTTGATGCATCACCATATAAAACACGAGGAATAGTATCATCTATTTTTGTAATAAGTTCAATAGGTTTATCTCCAAGTCTACCTTTTGTTAATGCAATAAGTTCTGTTGTAACTTTATTAAAGTCATATTCAGTATTAATTATTTCTAATTTACCAGCTTCAATCTTCGATATATCCAAAATACCATTAACAATCTCGAGTAGATTATCACTAGCCATAACAATATCATTTACTTCATCTTTAGCACTATCAGGTAAATTTTTATCTTCCAAAAGCATATTACTAAAGCCCACGATTGCATTAAGTGGTGTTCTAATTTCATGAGACATACTTGATAAAAATTCTGTTTTAGCCATATTTGCTTTTTCTGCCTGAGTTTTAGCTTCATTTAATTGTTTTATTAATTTAACATCAGGATTTTCAATCGTAAAATACATTATGACCACAACCAACGACAATAAATAATTTATTAAAAATGCTGATGGAAACATACTTTGAATAATAAAATTTGAAAACATTAAAACACAAAAAATATATAACGGTCTTAATTTTTTTCCTTCAATATTTTTATGATATCTTATGGCAATGTAAATCGAATATAAGATAAGTATAAAACAAACACCATATGTAATAAAAACTGAAATCCCATTTGGAACAATTATATCACCATCCAATTTAAATTTAACTGGCAAAATTAATATAAATGGAACAACAAAAATTAAAAATAATGCAAAAGTATAAAAAGTATTCATCATTTTACTTCTATAATCTTCACTGGAAGGCAAACTAATACATTTTATATAATATGCAAAAAGTAAAAGCCATAAAACAAAATAAACAAATACTAGTTTTGAACATAAAGAATACCATAAACTATTTATATCTACTCCAACTCTAAACAAAATACACGTTGTAATATCCATTGACAAACCAAATATTGTTAGAAATAATAAATATTTGTATATTTTTGTTTCAATATTATCTACTCTTTCTTTAGATAAAAAATTATATGTAAATAATATTATGATAATTAATGCACTTATTGAGAAATATAATCCCATAACTACCACTTCCTACTCTTATTTAATGATACCATAAACATTTACTTTTTTCAAGCAAAAGAAAAGCCACTTTTAAGTAGCTTATCTAACTCTAGTTCTAACTAAATTATTGTTTTCAATTCTTTCTTTATCTTTAACTTCCATTGCTTTTGGGTCTAGTTTACCATTATCAGTTCTTGGTAACGCTTGTTCATAATATTCAATATATCCAGGAAGTGCACTAGTACCTAATGTTTTTTGAATTAATACGAACATTTTGTTTTCTAATGTTTTTCTATCACAGTTAAAATCATTTAAACTTACATGATAGCTTGGTAAAAATTGTTCTTTATCATCTGCAATTGATGTAACTATTACTTCTCTAATTTCAGGTATTTGTAAAAGTATTTGTTCAATTTGTTCTGGATAAATATTATCTACGCCTGAAACAAAGTTTCTTTTAACACGACCTACAAATTCATATTCACCATTAGCATGTTTAACAGCAACATCTTTTGTATTATACCATTTAACACCATTTTCATCGTAAACAAATACAGCATTAGTTTCTGTTTCATTTTCATGATATCTAAGCATCATTCCAGGACCATTTACAAGTAAAACTCCTGGAGTTTCTAGTGGTAAATCTTCAAACGTTTTTGGGTCAGCAATTTTTGAATTAACAAATGGAATTGGGTAACCAATTGTTCCAGGAGTATTTTTGCCTCCCATACATACATGAGTAGGTGCCCACATTTCTGTTAAACCTAAACCATTTCCGATTGGAGTTGTACAACCGGCATATTCCAAAGCTTTATTGGCTTCTTTTAATTTTTGAGGTTTAAACATTTCTCCACCAGATAGTGGTTGAATTAAGTTTTCCAAAGTCCATGGTTTTAAATTAGGGTCTTGAGCTAATATTTCCCAGTGAACTGGCCCACCCATTGCTCCATTAGCATGAGTTCTAACTAGTTCACTATAAAAATCTTTTGGCATAGCTTTCAATGTTAAGGCATATTCCAAATTTTTACATAAAGCATAATGAAGAACTAGTCTACCAAAACACATATGTCCAAAAGGAATATTTCCTAAATGAACCATTCCAGGTTCTAATATTAATACATAATCTAATGCTTTTACAACACTATTTAAAGCCCCACCATCTAAATCAACTCCTTTATGAGTTCCACTTGATCCTCCAGTAAACATAATATCTGTTGTGGTACCACTAATATGTTCAGGATATTCCACATCAATATAATCTTTTCCATCATTAACAATACTCATTAAATTATTACCTTTTTTAAGTATTTTATTTCCAGTCATAAATTGCTTAGCATTATAAAGAAACTTTAAACCATTTTTATCTAAAGATTCTAATGGAGAATATAAAATTGGTGTAATATTTAAACTCCTAGCAGGTTTTTTAAAATTACCATACATCATATCTACAGAAATAATAAATTCTGGTTTTGTCATTTCTATATCTCTTTGCATCTTATATTCATTGTTAAGAGGGCTTAATCCAATTACTTGGGCTTCAAGTTTTTTTAAAGCATAAAGTAAATATACAGATTCTGGTGTATTTACTACAACAACTCCTACTCTAGTACCTTTTCTTATTCCTCTTTTATATAATGCACGAGTAAATTCATCAATTCTTTCATGCAATTCTTCATAAGAAATTCTTTTAGTGTCAAATGATAATGCAATATCATTCATATGATTTTTGTTTCTCTCAAGTAGAAAGTCATACTCATTGCCGACTGGTAAAGTATCTTCTTTCATTTCTTTCGTATAATAGTCATAAAATTTTTCCATATTTTCTTCACCTAGTTTTGATTATACAAGATTTAGCAATGTTTTACAACGTTTTTATTGACATTTAGTATCAAATTTGATACAATATTAGTGGTGAAACGGAATGGACTATGATAAAAACTATATTGAAGTAGCTTATAATCCCGAAGAATTAAATGAAATATTTATTAAGGAATTTATAAGCTTTAGAAAAGAAAATAACTTAACACAAGACTTATTTTCCAAATATTCTGGTGTTTCAAGAGAAAAAATTGCTAGAATTGAATGTGGAGCGTGTTCTCCTTCAGTACTTAGTTTGCTTAAAATACTTGGACCAATCGGATATACTATTAAAATAGAAAAAGTAAAGAACAAATAACTTACGTTCTTTACTTTTTTATTTTTATATACGATTATTACCACTACCATTGTCTATAATTATTGATTTGTTTTCTAAATCAACTTTT
>CADBRL010000071.1 GCA_902797105.1 uncultured Erysipelotrichaceae bacterium | reverse complement strand
GAATTAAGAAAGAATACGATAAATTATACAAGAACTTAAGAGGAATTAGAGATATGAAGAGTCTTCCTCAAGCTATGGTAGTAGTAGATCCTAATAAGGAAGAAATAGCTGTAAGAGAAGCAAGAATTCTTGGAATTCCAGTATTTGGTGTAGTAGACACTAACTGTGATCCTGATTTAGTTGATTATGTAATTCCTGGTAATGATGATGCTGTAAGAAGTATTAAAGTTATGTTAGGAGTTTTAACAAATGCTATTTGTGAAGCAAATGAACTTCCACTTGATGATTACGTAACTGAAGATGATAAAAAAGCATCTACAAAAGAAGAAGTTAAAGAAACTAAAACTGAAGAAGTAAAAGTTGATGAAACAGTTTTAGAAGAAATGAAAGAAATGGAAAAAGCTGATGAACTTGATGGAAAGACATTAGCAGACCTTAAAAAATTAGCTAAAGAAGCTGGTATTAAAGGTTATTCAACAATGAAAAAAGATGAATTAGTTGCAAAACTAAGTGAATAAGGAGGATATTTATGGAAGTAACTGCAAGTATGGTTAAAGATTTACGTGAAGCTACTGGAGCAGGAATGATGGATTGTAAAAAAGCTTTAGCAGAAACTAATGGAAACATGGATGAAGCTGTTAATTATCTAAGAGAAAAAGGTATAGCTAAATCTGCTAAAAAAGAATCTAGAATTGCTGCAGAAGGACTAGCAAATATTTACGTAGATGGTAATAAAGCTGTAATCTTAGAAGTAAATAGTGAAACAGACTTTGTTAGTAAAAATGAAGAATTTAAAGAAATGATTAATACAATTGGTAAAGCTTTACTTAATAGTGATGTTAAAACTGTTGAAGAAGCTAAAGAACTTCAAACTGAAGAAGGTACAATTGGTGAATTAATTATTAATAAAACTGCTAAAATTGGTGAAAAATTATCTTTAAGAAGATTTGAAATTTTAACTAAAGCAGATGATGAACATTTTGGTGCATATATTCATATGGGTGGAAAAATTGCAGCATTAACACTTGTTAAAGGTGCATCTGAAGATATTGCTAAAGATGTATCAATGCAAGCAGCAGCTATGAAACCACTTTATTTAAATATTAGTGATGTTCCAGCAGATGTTTTAGATAATGAAAAAAATGTTTTAAAAGAACAAGCTATGAATGAAGGTAAACCTGCAGAAATTGCTGAAAAAATGGTTCAAGGTAGAATTCAAAAATTCTATAAAGAAATATGTTTAGCTGAACAATCATTTATTAAAGATGGCGATGTATCAGTTGCTAAATATGTAGCTAACAATGGTGGAGAAATATTAAAAATGGTACGTTATGAAGTAGGCGAAGGAATGGAAAAAAGAAATGATAACTTTGCTGAAGAAGTAATGAACCAAGTGAAAGGTAATTAATTAAAGTAACCCTGAAAGTGGGTTGCTTTTTTTTCTTATTTGTGTTATTCTATTAAAAAGAATTGGAGATGGATTTATGGATAAGAACAAATCATTTTACTTAACATTAGTTGTAGTATTTTGCGTTGTACTTTCAGGGCTTGGTGGTTATTTTATAGGAACTCATTTTGGAGAAAAAGATAAAGTAGTAGAAAATAATAATGTAAATGGAAATAATGAAGATAGTCCAATTGGAAATTTAAACTATTATGTTTTAACTGGATTATATAGTTATCTATTTAATGGAAATAATGATTTTGAAGAATACTTAAATAGTTTAACAAATAGCCAAAAACTTTATATAGCAGGTATATTTGATGAAAATAATAAAACGTTTAGTGATTTGAAATCTAATTTAGTTAAATATTTTGGTAGTGATTTGAATGTTAAAGCTGAAGATTATTATGTTGAGGGAATTGATGAAGCTTTATTAAAATATGATAAAAGTAGTGATAAATTTATTTCTCAAGAAGTAGATACTGATAGTATTACTGATTTAGGACTTGATTTTATCTATAACTATAAATATGAAGGAACAACAGTTAAAAATAATGAAGAAATTACAATTACTTTTTATGGTCTTTATGCTTATCAAGATGAAATTGGACCAACAACAATAAGTAATAATAGTAATATTGAAAGATTACTTAATTATGAAGATGAAAGTAATAATCAAAGTGATGAAGAATATTTAGAAGCAGCATTTAATAATAATAAAGATGATTTTTTAAAATTTAGTTATAGTTATAAAAAAGTAAATGATAAATATGTTTTAGTAGATTTCAAACAAGCTTAGGCTTGTTTTTTTGACAGAAAATTTACATATAAAGCTTAAGTCTACTTTATAATAAGGCAAAATTTTGGTAAAATATAAATGGAGATGTAGTTTGAATGGAAAAAATATATATTAAAAATAAAAGTTTATTTAAAAGTAAAACTCAGATGATAATTTATATAATTTTATTTTGTTTACTTATTTATGGTTTTATTTATTTAGGTAAAAAAGATTATAAAGTAAAGGTAAGTGATAATGAAAGATTTGCTAGTGAATTTAGTCTAGTTTCTAAAGATAATGTTTTTAAATATGCTAATGCAACTGATGCTAGAATGGTAGCTAAAGGTGCTAAAGGTATAGTACTTTTTGGAACTCAAAATGAATGGGTTAATTATTATGCTTATATGGTAAATAAAGTGGCTAAAGAAGTTGGAGTAAAAGAAATATATTATTATGATTTTACTAAAAATAGAAAAGACAATAATGGAACATATGAAGATATAGTTAAGACATTAAGTAATTATGTAACATATAATGATAAAGGCGTAGCAGAAATATATGCACCGACACTTCTTGTTGTAAGTAATGATGAGGTACTTTTGTTTGATAGTGAAACATCATTTGTAAAAGGAGAAATAACACCAAGTACATATTGGAATAGTATAAAAGAAGATGCAAAAGAAAATGAAATAAGAGAAGCTTTTATAAAGTATTTAAATAAATAGAGGTATATATGGATAGTACAAAAAATAAAATAGGAGTTATATTTCTAGGTATTGTTCTTTTAATATTTATAGTGGGTGGTTACTTTTTTATGAAATATATGGTAAATAATCCTACGAAAGAAAAAAAGAAAGGTATCGTAGAACTTAAAAATGAGGTAAGAATAAATAATAAAAAAGATTATATTTATTTTGATAATACTACAGAAATAATAGATGATATATTTAAACAAGATGTAATACTAAATTTTAAAGGTTTAGAAGATGAAAATAGTAAACTTCATAGTGAACTTGAAGAGTTATCAAAAAAAGAAGTAAAAGTAACAAATGAAAAAATACCTGAAGGAGTAACTTGTGAAAATGATTTATATAGTTTTTCTTATCGAACTTATGAAGTAACAGAATTTAGTAGCTATGCGAGTGTAGTTATTATGGATTATGATTATAATTGTGTAAATGGTAGTGTTCCAACTAATATAAAATCATATGTAATTAATAAAGATAATGGTAATATTATAACAAATGAAGAATTATTAAGTGCATTTAGCATCGCAGATGATAAAATAATAGAAAGTGTAAATAAAAGACTAGCAGATACACAAGTACTTGATGAAAATGCTATGGTAATTGATACAGAAAATACAATAAATGATATTAAAAATGGTATATATGGAACAAATAAAGCTTTAAGTATTAGCAAAAATGGTAAATTAGTTATTAATTTTATTGTAAAATCTAATAAAATTAATTATAATGATAGTATAGAATTAAATTAAAGGAGATAATTATGGATTCAGAAAAAAAGATGATATCAACAATTGAAAGTTTAAAAAATAAACTTACAACAATTAGAGCAGGAAGAGCTAATCCAGCAATGTTAAATGGTATAATGGTTAGTTATTATGGAGCACCAACACCAATTCAAAGTGTGGCAAACATTACAGTTCCTGAAGCTAGACAATTATTTGTTAAACCATTTGATAGAAGTACACTTAAAGATATTGAAAGAGCAATAAATGAAGCTAATTTAGGAATAGCACCAACTAATAATGGAGAAATGATTATTTTAACAATTCCAGAACTAACTGAAGATAGAAGAAGAGAATATGTTAAACAAGCAAAAGCTATCGGAGAAGAAGCAAAAGTAGCTCTTAGAAATATTAGACAAGATGCTAATAATGAAATTAAAAAGGAAGAATATCCTGAAGATGAAGAAAAAATGTATTTAGAAGAAATACAAGAATTAATTACTAAATATAATAAAATTGTTGATGATGAAATTAAAGTTAAAGAACAAGAATTAATGCAAGTTTAATTCTTGTTCTTTTTATATACTAGAAAAGTCATCCAAAATTTATTTTTAATAAATTTTTATCTGAAAGAAAAGAAAAATATGAAGAAAATAAAATTAAATTAAGCACCTATGTTTACAATCTCATTTGCAATTTCAATTGGGATTTTTTTATTATGACTTAACTTACCACTATTTTGGTGAATAAAAGCATCTTCACCAATAGATTTATATTTGACAATAAGTCTTCTAACTTGTCTATCAGAAAAAAATGCTTTAGGACATTTTAACTTTTAAATCGCAAATTCACGAATTTTGTTTGTAATTTGTGATTGTGTATTGTATAATTTAGTCATGGCAACTCCTTTTATTCTTTATATTTAGTATTATTTTAACATTAGAGTTGCCATTTTTAAAGAGTTTTATTATACCAATTTCTTTATTTATAAAAACTGTCCGTATGTAAGTGAACAAATTAAGCAATGTATATATTATGCTTTAACAAGTATCATGAATATGATACTTGTTTTTATGTAGCTAAATATGTGAATATATGATATAATACAAATGCAACAAATTACTTAAGAGTGTTGCTTGAAGGAGTAAAATATGCATAGTGTATTAAGTAAATATTATAATTATTTCTTTTTGATTGTAATAGTTTTTTATAATTTGTTTCCTAAGAAAATAAGACCTTATGTCTTATTATTATCAAGTTTATTATTTTTTTATTTGTTAAGTGGATGGAGAGTTTTGTTTATATTAATTACAATAATAACTATTTATTTAAGTACATTATGGATGAAGAAAATAGATGATAAAAAAAATATTGAATTAAATAGTTGTAATGTTGATGATAAAAAAAGTATTAAAGAAAAATATAAAAGACAAAAAAGATTAGTTTTAATACTTTGTTTAATAATTAATGTATTTTTCTTATTTATATTTAAATACTTAAAGTTCTTTACAATTAATATAAATTTATTACTTGATTTATTTAATGCTGGTTATGAGTTTAATTACCTTAAGTTAATTGCTCCGATTGGAATATCTTTTTATACATTACAAGCTTTATCATACTTGTTTGATGTTTATAATGGTAAAATAGAAGCTGATAAAAATTTCTTTAGAGTAGCATTATTTATGGCTTTCTTTCCAAGTATTATGGAAGGACCAATTACAAGATATAGTGATACTGCAGAAAATTTATTTGAAGGAAATAAAATAACATATCAAAATTTATGTTTTGGTTTGCAAAGAATATTATGGGGATTATTTAAGAAAATAGTTATAGCAGATAGACTTAATATTCTTGTTAAAACAGTATTTAGTGGTTATATGGAATACTCTGGTCCAGTTATATTCTTAGGAGCTTTATCATACACCATTATGCTTTATATGGATTTTTCTGGTGCTATGGATGTTGTATGTGGTATTGGCAATATCTTTAATGTAAATGTTCCTGAAAACTTTAAGCAACCATTTTTTAGTAAAAATATATCTGAATTTTGGACAAGATGGCATATTAGTTTAGGAACATGGTTTAAAGATTATATATATTATCCCACATCACTATCTAAACCAATGAAGAAAATGACTAATAACTTAAGAAAGTTACTAGGTAATCATTATGGACCTTTGTTAAGTGGTACAGTTGCTCTTTTAGTGGTATGGCTCTTGAATGGTTTATGGCATGGAGCAGGTTGGACATATATTTTATTTGGTTTATATCATTTTGTTATGATTTCAATTGGTAATATTACAAGAACACCTTTTAATAAGTTATATGTTAAATTAAATATACAAAATAGTAAAATACTTAAAGGTTTACAAATAATTAAAACAGTATTTTTAGTTATTTTAGGTGAACTAATCTTTAGGGCAGAAACTGTTGGTAGTGCCTTTATAATGATTAAAAAAATATTTACAAATTTTAAAGTTAGTTCATGGGAAGTTTCAAGTTTAGGACTTGATGTGCCAGATTTATTTATTCTTATAGTTGCTTTAATAGCTATATTTGTAATAAGTGTTTTAAGAGAAAAAGGTATTTCAGTAAGAGAAAAACTTGCAAATAAAAATATAGTTTTTAGATGGTTTATTTATTATTTATTGATATTCTCAATTATTGTTTTTGGTGCTTTTGGTCCTGGATATGCTCCGGTTGATCCAATATATGCAGACTTTTAAGGAGGTAAAATGAAAAATTTATTTAAAAGTGTTATTTTTATAGCAATATTTATTTTTCTATATTATGGTTTTTCATATTTACTTTTACCTAAAGAAAATATTAAAGAATTTGGTTTAATTAAAACAAGTGAGTATGAAATACTTGGTGAGGCTAAAAATTCTGTTGATGCCATTGTTGTTGGTGATAGTCTTGTTTATTCTTCAGTTATACCTATGGAAATATACGGAAAGTATGGCTATACCGTCTTTGATTGTGCAGAAGCTGCTTTTATACTTCCGGATGCTTATGACTATTATAAGGTTGCTATGGAAAGTCAAAAGCCAAAGGTGGCAATACTTGGTGGAAATATGTTTTTTAGAAATACTAGAAAAAGAAAATGGTATGTAAAATATGAAAGGGCTTTAAAAAAAGCTATGCCTCTTTTAAACTATCATAATAATTGGAAAAATGTATTGTTTTCTGATTATGGTATAATGAGTATTCAAAAGGGATATAAGTTAAATAAAACTATTAAGTCTGGTCAGTTTTTAGATTATATGAAAGAAAATGATAAAGAATATGTTATGATTGAAAGCAATCTAGAATATTTAAAAAAGTTTGTAGATTTGGCTAAAGAATATAATACTAAACTTATAATAATAGGTTTTCCTTCACAAAACTCATGGAATCATCAAAAAGATAAAAAGTTTAATGAATTAAGTAAAGAATTAGGTTTTACCTTTATAAATTTAAATAAATATGATTTAAATATAAATTGGGAAACTGATACAAAAGATAAGGGTGGTCACTTAAATTACTTTGGAGCTTTAAAAGCATCAAATGTAATAGGTAATATTCTAAAAGATACTAATCTTTTAGTAGATCATCGTGGTGATAAAAATTATAAACTTTGGGATACAGCATATTTAAGATATAAAGAAGAAGTAGAAAAGTAAGGAGGTTTAAATATGTTTAAAAAATGGAAAGGTTATGTACTTAATGTACAAGGAATAATTTATTGGAAAAGAACTTTAGATGAAAGTGGCAATGATGTTTTTGTGAAAACAAAATTAAATGAGCCTTTTGAACTTTATATAGAACTATTAAAGGTAAGAGATGGTTTTTATAAAGCATTAGATGTAGTTACTGGAAGAGAATTTGCAATTGTGGAAAATAATGGTTTATTTATGTTATTACCAAGTTTAATCGGTTTTAATAAAACAGCTATTTTCAAAAATGTAAATGTACTTGATAAATCTGCAGATATTGTTGGTGATGAAGAAAGAGAAAACTATTATACCAATATATCAGAAGATATTTTAAGCCATACCTATTTTTGTGAAAAAATAAGTAATGAAAAAGGTATATCTGTAGTGCCAATAAATATGCTAAAAGAAGAATTAGTTTTAAAAAGAAAAAAATTTAAGAGAAGATAAAAATAATAAAAGTACTTGATAAGCAAGTACTTTTATGTTTGATTAATATTCAGTTTCGTATAAATCAATATATTCTTCCAAAGTTAATTTATTATCATAAATAATTTTAGCAGTTTCTTTGCCTACATAACGTATGTGCCAATTTTCAAATTGATATAGCGTTATGTTTTCTTTATTTTCTGGAAATCTAATAATAAATCCATACTTATAAGCATTATTTTCTAGCCATGTATAATTTTCATCTGTAAGTCTAATATTTGATAGAGCAGTATTTTTTAAATCAATTGAAAGTCCAGTTTGATGTTCCGAGTAACTTGGTCTTGCAGAATAAGTATCGGCTTTAGTTACTCCTTCTTTTGAAACATATTTATTATAAAGTGTTGTTTGAAATGATTCATCACGAAATGCTGTTGTGGGCATTAAGTTAATATTTAATTCATCTTTAGCAGCTTTTTGAAGCTTTTCAAATCCATCTTTAATGACTAAGCGCATTGGAACTTTATTTCCATAAGCTCCATCAACATATGTTAAATCTTTTGGTTTATAATTTTTAGGTAAATGGTTATATTTGTTTACTAAAACAAGTAAGCTATCAGCATTTTTAACTTCTTTTGTATCTGTATAAACTGGTAAGTCTAGTTTTATATTAACTCTGGTTACAGCATCTTCATAGCTTATATTTTCTTTTTCTTTATAAGTGTTATATCTATTTATTTTGCTGGCATCAAAGTTTTTGATGCTATAGTAATTTGTTATATCAACATAATCTTCTTCTTTTAATATTTCTATATTTTTATTACTTAAATTAAATATATAATTTATTTCTTTACCAGAATAACCTTTGGGAAGAAAAGTGGTAAGTACTTCTTCAAAATTACTTTGTTTATTAAAATTTATATCTTTATATTCTTTTAAATATTTTTCATCATAAATATTATTAAGTAAGACATATTCTAAGGTTTTAGAATAATCTTGTTTTTTTATATTGTTTTTAGACATTAGTTTATCTATCTGGCTTGATACTTTTTCTGTATTATCACCTTTGTTTTGATAAATATAGAAAGTAGTGCCAATTATTAAGCCTAAAAATATTAGTGTTAGTATAAATTTAATTGGTCCTTTTTTTATCTTTTTTCTCTTTGTCATGTTATCACCTTGTAATAAGTATATCACTTAAAAAAAACTTTGTAAAACGTTATTTGTTCGAAAAATGCGAAGTTTTGGGTCAACATTCCTTCGAAAAATGTGAAATTAGTTGATTTTAAATAAAAATTATAGTAATATTTTCTATATATAAGGAAGTGATAATATGTTTGAATACATGGGAGATAGAATTAGTAATGCCTTAAAAAATATTAAAGGCATGGGTAAAATTACAGAAGAAAATATAAGTGATGCAACTAGAGAAATTAGAATTGCTCTTTTAGAAGCTGATGTTAATTATCAAGTTGTTAAAGAATTTGTTAGTGATGTAAAAGAAAAAGCCCTTGATGCAGAAGTTGGGAAGAGTTTAAAACCTGATGAAGTTTTCTTAAAGATTGTTAAAGATGAACTTGTTTCTTTACTTGGGGGAGATTATGTTCCTTTGGAAACTTTAAAAAAACCAACTATTTTAATGCTTGTTGGGCTTCAAGGTAGTGGGAAAACTACAACTGCTGGTAAACTAGCAAATTATTTAAGAAAGAAATTTAGTAAAAATCCATTACTTGTTGCTGCAGATATTTATAGACCTGCTGCTATAGAACAACTTAAAACTATTGGTAAAGAGTTAAATGTTGAAGTATTTAGTGAAGATGCTTCTGTTACTAAAATAGTTAGTGATGCTTTAGAATATGCAAGTAATAATAAAAATGATTACATAATAATAGATACTGCAGGTAGACTTCAAATAGATGAAGGATTGATGCAAGAATTAAAGGATGTTGATGAACTTGTGCATCCTCATGAAAAAATACTTGTTATAGATGGTTCAATGGGGCAAGATGCTATTAATGTTATTACAGGATTTAATGATTCTCTTAGTTTAACGGGGTGTATTTTAACTAAACTTGATGGTAATACAAAAGGCGGTGTTGCATTGTCTGTAAGACATTTAACACATATACCTATTAAGTTTGTTGGTACTAGTGAAAAAATGGATGGTTTAAGTGAATTTTATCCTGAAAGAATGGCAGAACGTATTCTAGATATGGGAGATATTCTTGAAATAGTTAGTAAAGTTGAAGATGTAATTGATGAAGATGAAGCTATGATGCAAGCTAAAAAAATGAAAAAAGGCACTTATGATTTAAATGACTTTTTAAATAATTTAAAACAAATTAAAAAGCTTGGACCACTTGAAAATATTTTGAAAATGCTTCCTCAGGCACGTAAAATGGGGCTTAATAATGTTTCAATTGACCCAAAAGATTTGGCACATGTTGAAGCAATACTTCAGTCGATGACACCAGAAGAAAGAAAAAGACCGGAAATACTAAAAGCATCTCGTAAACAAAGAATTGCTAAGGGTAGTGGTAGAAGCGTTGAAGAAGTAAATAGACTTTTAAAACAATTTGAAATGATGAAAGATATGATGAAGAAAATGTCTAGTGGAAATATGCCATTTTAAAAGACAAATTAAAACCTCGTTTCTTAAATGAAATGAGGTTTTTACAAGTTATTTTTCTTCTTTTTCAGCTTTATTAGTTGTTTTTGTACTTTTTGGTAATGCGCTATTTTTGACTTTGATATTATCATTTATTTCTTTGGTATTTTTCCAAATCATAATGTTAATCATCATAAGTTCATAAACAATTCTTATACCAATTGGTCCTAGAATTAAAACCATTAAGAATGAAACGAAGTTAATTGATATAAAACCAAATGAGAATAAAATAATAAATACTGTAGCTATTATATAAACAATTTTTAAAATAGGTTCTATAAGCATTGTTTTAAAATCTAATAAATCTTTTAGTTTTTGAAGATTTTTACTTACAGGTTTATTATCTTTAACAAACATATAGTAAATCATTATACCAGCTGCAATAGCTATTACAAATGCTATAGCAGTCCATATAGCTGTACCAACAATTTTATTTGCTGTGTTTGTTGTTTCTCCAATTAAATATTCATAATTTTGCATATTATTTAGCTCCTTTCTATTAATATATTAACAAAAATTATTATTTATTACAATAAAAATTTGTAAATTATTGTCATATTTGGTAGAATAAAATAGGTGAATTTAAATGATAGAAATAGTAAAAAATAAAAGTAATATAGGTGAAGAAGAAATAAATAATGTAATTACTAGAGTTAAAGCTTTAATTATAACTAGTGATAATAGAATTTTACTTGGACATTCTTTTTGTGAATATCAATTTCCTGGAGGCCATGTTGAGAATAATGAAGAATTACTTCCTGCTTTAAAAAGAGAACTTAAGGAAGAAACTGGTCTTGTTTTTGATACAGATAATTTAGAGGCTTTTGCAGTTTTAAAAAAATATTTTAAGGATTATCCAAGTAATGGGATAAATACTAAATTATTAATTTATTATTATGTAATAAAGGATGATAGAGTACCTATTTTAAAAAATACAAATTATACTTTAGAAGAGTTAGAAGGAAATTTTAGTTTAAGGTATGTACCTCTTGATATAGTTAAATGTGTGATAAATGATAATATTAATGCTTGTG
The DNA here is from genome assembly GCA_902797105.1 of uncultured Erysipelotrichaceae bacterium. Lineage (GTDB taxonomy): Bacteria > Bacillota_I > Bacilli_A > RF39 > UBA660 > Onthocola_B. The sequence continues at coordinate 8,942 of CADBRL010000071.1, read as the reverse complement.
GTGATAGTGAAGGTATAGCAAAAGAAATGATAGAAATACTTGATTGTTTTTTCAATTTAAATGTATAAATTATAAAAAAGTAAGCCATAAATAAGAGGAAAGGACTTAAATATGGCAAAATATAAAGTTGATATAACTGGTATTAATACAAGTGAAATAGAAGTTTTAAGTAATGAAGAAATGACTAATTTGTTTGTAGAATATCGTAATGGTAATTTAGATGCAAAAGATAGACTTGTAAATGGCAATTTAAAACTTGTTTTAAGTGTACTTAGAACTTTTAATAAAGGTAATGTTAATTTAGATGACTTATTTCAGGTTGGTGTTATTGGTCTTATTAAAGCAATTGATAATTTTGATTTATCGTATGGTCTTAAGTTATCTACGTATGCGGTGCCCCTTATTGTGGGAGAAATAAAAAGATATATCAGAGATAATACTGCAGTTAGAGTAAGTCGAAGTACAAAGGATTTAGCTTATCAAATTATTAAGTTTAAAGAAAAATATATAAGTGATTATGGGATAGAACCACCGGCATCAGTTATTTCCAAAGAACTTGGAATTGATGAATATTTAATTGGTTATGCTATGGATGCTATGAAAGATCCAGCTTCAATATTTGAACCAATTTATAATGATGGGGGAGATACCATTTATTTATTTGATCAACTTGCTGATACTAAAGACAAAAATAGTGATAAAGATATGATTATATCACTTAGAAGAGCACTTTTAAAAATTAAAGAAAGAGAAAAAGATATATTGCTACAGAGATTTATGATTGGTAAAACGCAAATGGAGATTGCAGATGAAATGGGAATTAGTCAAGCCCAAGTTTCAAGACTTGAAAAAAGTGCAATTATAAATGTTCGTAAATTAATTAAATAAAGCATATAATTTATTGGTGAATAAAAGTGTATTTAAGTGAACTTCAAAATAAAGATATAATTAGTGTAAAAACTGGTATAAATTTAGGGAGAATAGTTGATGCTGAGGTAGATAGTACAGGTAAAGTTATAAGTTTAGTTGCTGAAAATAAAAAATTATTTAGAAAAGTACTAAAAAATAGTGAGATTAGTTTTACTTTTGCAGATATAACAAAAATAGGTACAGATTGTATACTAGTAAATAAGTAAAAAATATGTTACAATAATAGCATGAAGAAAAAAATTTTGATTATTGCTATTATTGTTTTTTTATTTGATATACTTATTAAATATATAGTTGATAAGTCATTTTATTATGGAATTTTAAAAAGCGTTATTCCGGGATTTTTTTATTTAACTAAAGTTTATAACGATGGTGCTGCATGGAGTACTTTTGAAGGTGCTAGAATTTTATTAATTGTAATTGCTATAATTTCTTTAGTATTTTTAATAATGTATCAAAAAGGTTTTAAAGAAAGTAAAAGAAATAGTGTTGCATTTGGTTTAGTTTATGGGGGACTTTTAGGCAACTTGTGTGATAGAATTAGATTTGGTTATGTTATTGATTATTTGAAATTTTATATTGGGGGATATGAATTTCCAGTATTTAATTTAGCAGATACTGCGATAGTGGTAGGATTTATCCTTATTATATATGCAATTTATAGGGGAGAAGATAAGTATGGAAATAAAAGCAAATGAAAGTGATGTAAGAATTGATAAATATTTAGCTAATGTAACTGATTATAGTAGAGAAACAATTACTAAAATGATTGAAGAAAGTTACATACTAGTAAATAATAAAACTATTAAACCATCATATAAATTAAAAGAAAATGATGATATTTTAATAAAAGCTGGATTTGTTAAGGAAATGAATTTAGAAGCCACTAAAATGGATATTAATATTGTTTATGAAGATGAATATTTAATGGTTATCAATAAACCAAGTGGTTTAGTGGTGCATCCCGGAGCAGGAAACTTTAATAATACTTTGGTTAATGGTCTTCTTTACTATAATAAAACTTTAAGTAAGGGTGAAGATTTTAGACCTGGAGTAGTTCATAGACTTGATAAAGATACGAGTGGTCTTATGTTAGTTGCTAAAGATGATAAAGCTCATGAAATTCTAGCAGATGATTTTAAAAACAAAAGAATACATAGAGAATATATTGCTCTTTTAGATGGTGTTTTTCCTCAAGAAAAAGCTATAGTTGATGCTCCGATTGGCAGAAGTAAAGAGTTCTTTGATAAAATGGAAGTAAGAAGTGATGGTAAAAAAGCTATTACCAATATTGAAGTTTTAAAAAAATATAAGGATTATACTTTAGTAAAATTAGTACTTGAAACAGGAAGAACACATCAAATCAGAGTGCATTTATCTTATATAGGTTATCCAGTTCATAATGATCCAGTTTATTCAGGTAAAAAATGTACCGAATTTGGTCAATTTCTTCATTCTGCTTATTTGAAATTTAAGCATCCAATAACTGGAAAAACGCTAGAGTTTGAAGCAAAATTGCCAGAAGAATTTGAAAACTTTATAAAAGATTTAGAAAAGTGGTAATTAAAAGATAAATATGCATAAATAAATATAAAATAGATGCAATTGGTAAATAACCTAATATTCTTTTAAAATCATATAAAAGTAAAATAGTAAAAATTATAAGTAAAATAGAACTAACAAATGAAAATAAATAATTTTCAAAATAAAACGTGAATAAACTTTGTGCAAATACAAGTAAATAATTAGTTAAACTGGAAAAAATTAAGGCATCATCAAATAAATGAAAATTATTTATTTTAAGAAGAATACAAACTATAAGTATTAAACTTACTATGTAAAGAAAGATAAACAAAGTTATCACCTCTTTACTAAATATATGATTTATTGTAAAATATTATGACGAGGGAGATGGATTTAATGTCTAATTTAATGATACGTAAAAGTGACCAAATTATGATGAGTTTAGTTCATTATTTTGTAACTAAAGAAAATTATGCTCCGATACATGTTCAAGGAGTTAAAGATGAAATTTGGCTAGAGAATTTAGATGGACCATATAGAATAATAAGAATAACTTGCAATTCAATTATAAATGAAGAACAATATAAATTTGATATATTTAAAATGAAACATGTTATAAAACAAATAAAGAAAAAAACATTATCTTTTAAAGTGAATGCTTTAAATATTTGTTTGGATATTAGTAAAAAAGTAGATAAAGGGGATATAAAAGATATTGAAACTATAAGTGTAGAAAGTCTTAATGATGTTAGAAAAAATCCTGATATAAATAAAGCTTTTCCCACAATTAAAGATGAACTTTTAGAAACTAATGATGGACTAGACTTAATAATTAATGTAACTAATGATATAAATGAAAAAACTGAAGAAGAAAATAAGAAGTTTAATGATTTGTTTGCTCCGAAGAGAATAGTTTTTACAAATATTATTAGTTTAATATGTTTAATAATGTATTTTGTAATAGCTATTTATGGTGGTAATTTCATAAATTTTGATGCTAATATTTTAGCTAGATTTGGTGCTAATAATATTATACTTGTTAAAAGTGGTGAAGTATGGAGATTATTTACCTCAGCATTCTTACATGTAGGTTTAATTCACTTATTTGTAAATTTGTACTCTTTAAGGGTTATTGGACCAAGTGTTGAAGCATTAATTGGTAAATGGAAATTTATATTTATATATTTAGTAAGTAGTATAAGTGCTAGTTTGATGTCTTTAGTTTTTACAGAAAGCAATATTGTATCTGCTGGAGCTAGTGGAGCAATATTTGGCCTTATGGGAGCTTTACTTTATTTTGGATATCATTATAGACTTTATTTAAATGATGCTATAAAAACTCAAATTATACCTGTTATTGTCTTTAACTTATTAATTGGTTTTATGATTTCTGGTATTGATAATGGTGCTCACATTGGTGGTTTGGTAGGTGGTTATCTTGCCACAATGGCTATAGGTATAAAAAATAAATCTTATAAGAAAGACATGATTAATGGATGGATCGTGTTAGTTCTTTATTTAGCATTCTTAAGTTATATAGTATTTTTTGTAAAATAAATAAAAACGGAAACTTAGTTTCCGTTTTATAGTGAAAAAATTTAAATTTTTCTATATAAACCAATTGCTATTCCCAGAATGGTAATGTTATCAAAAATTAGAGGTGCCATTGTATCATTTTCTGGTTGTAGTCTAATATGGTCTTTTTCTTTGTAAAAAGTCTTAAGTGTAACTTCATTTTCATCAGTCATGGCTACAACGATATCACCATTTTTAGCATTTTGTTGTCTTTTTACAATAACATAGTCATTATCAAATATGCCTCGGTTTATCATGGATTCACCACTTACATGAAGTGTAAATACTTCACCCGATTTAGGCATTAAAGCTGCAGGTAAATCAAAAAATTCATTAGGTTGTTCAATTGCTGTGATAGGACTTCCTGCAGTTATCTTTCCAAGTAGGGGAACCTTTACTACATCTTCATCTTTTTCTGCATATTCATTTTCAACAAGTAATTCAATAGTTCTAAATTTATTGCTTGTTTGTCTGATGTATCCCATATTTTCTAAGTTTTTTATGTGCACAAATACTGTAGCTGGGCTGCTTAAACCAACTCCCGCACATACTTCTCTAATTGCAGGGGGATATCCATGATCTGCAATATACTTTTTAATAAAATTTAAAATTTCTTCTTGTCTAAGTGTAAGTTCTTTTTTTTCTTCCATAGCGATCTTTCCTTTCATAACTTTATTTTACACTATAATTTGTAAAAAGTCAAACAATTGTTTATTAAAACGTTGACACGAACAAATATATGTATTAAAATGATATCAGAAAGACGAGGTAATGGATATGTTAGAAGTAATGAAAAAGTATAGTGGAGTTTTATTTTTCTACTTGGCGATAGTAGGAATGATACTCTTAATCAATTTAAGGTTTAGTAAAATGGAAAGTACCTCGGGAAGTGATACTGTTATAGCAATGAGTGAATAACTTATTGTTTTTTTAAACTTTTATTAATAAGATCTAAATTACATTTTCAATAAAAAAAGTCCGGAGGTACGGACTTTAATTTACTTATGGCGTCCTCGATGAGAGTCGAACTCATGCTCTAACCCTTAGGAGGGGCTTGTTTTATCCAACTAAACTACGAGGACACAATATAATAATAACACAAAAAATAAATTTGTACAACTTATATAAATTGCATATTTTCTATAAATTTAAAGTATAATAAAAGTATGAAAAAGATAGATATAAAAAAATTATTATTTTACATTTTAGTACCCCTTTTAAGTGGTGCTATTGTTGGCTTTTTAACTAGTGGGGAAACAAAGATTTATAATGGAATTGTTCCAGGTTTCATTTTTCCAATTGTATGGAGTATTCTTTACATTATGCTTGGCATATCAAGTTATTTAGTTAAAGATGATGAAGATTTACTTACAATATATAAAGTAAATTTAATTATTAATCTTGCTTGGTCATTCATATTCTTTACATTTAATATGAAAATACTAGCATTTTTATGGATTATTCTTTTAATAATTATTACAATATATATGATTATCAAATATTTTAAATACAACAAAGTATCAGCATATTTACTTATTCCATATTTATTTTGGCTTATCTTTGCAAGCATTCTAAATATCATTGAAATAATAAAGTGACATTTGTGTATTTGACTAGACATTAAAATAAAATATTCATAAGATACATTAGAAAGGAATGTTTTTAATGAATTATTTTAATGAAAGTTTTAAAGAAGAAACAGAAATGAAGAAAAGTTTTGATAAAACAAAAATAGGGGGAGATGCTTCATTTGCTGGTGCTTCTTGTGATGCAGGCATGATGGCTATGCCTGGTTGCGTTCAAAATCCAATCTATGAATGCCCTCAAGAAAGAGTATGCCATAGATATATTTGTCACGAAGTTCCTCACATTATGCCTTGCAATACAAGAATAATAAATCATCATGTTTATAAACATACATTTACACCAGAATATACTTGCTGTGAAGAAAACGTTTGTGAAAATGTTTATGGACCTAGATGCTATTAATTAAATTTGAAAAGATAAGCTGTTTAGATGTTTTGTTCTAAACAGTTTTTAATTTTTATATAATTAGCACTTACACTTGACAAGTGCTAATTTGTGAGTTATAATGTAGGTGTTCAATTTAAGAAAGGGTGATTTAGATGAACTTTGAAAATAATGATGAATTAAAAGATGTTTTAAATAAATATGGACGTGATATAACTAAGAATGTTTTAGATAATAAAGTTGATCCTGTTATAGGTAGAGATGAAGAAATTAGAAATATTATTAGAATATTATCACGTAAAAGTAAGAATAATCCAGTTTTAATTGGTGAACCTGGGGTAGGTAAAACTGCTATAGTGGAAGGACTTGCCCAAAGAATTATAAAAGGTGATGTTCCAAGTAGTTTGAAAAATAAAACTGTTTGGGAATTAGATTTGGGTTCACTTGTTGCTGGAGCTAAATATCGTGGTGAATTTGAAGAAAGATTAAAAGCTGTTTTGAAAGAAATTAAAGACTCTGATGGCAATATTATAATGTTTATTGATGAAATTCACATGATAGTTGGTGCTGGTGGAGATGGTGCAATGGATGTTTCTAATATGCTTAAACCAATGCTTGCCCGTGGTGAAATTCATGTTATAGGTGCTACAACTTTAAATGAATATCGTAAGTATATTGAAAAGGATGGAGCCTTAGAAAGAAGATTTCAAAAAGTTTTGGTAAGTGAACCAACTGTCGAAGATACAATTACTATTCTTCGTGGTTTAAAAGAAAGATTTGAAATATTCCATGGTGTAACTATTAAAGATAGTGCTTTAGTATCTGCAGCAACTTTATCAGATAGATATATTACCGATAGATTTTTACCAGATAAAGCCATCGATTTAGTAGATGAAGCGTGTGCTACCATAAAAATGCAACTTGAATCTATGCCGGTTGAACTTGATGAACTTACAAGAAAAATAATGAGCTTGGAAATTGAAAAACAAGCTTTAAAGAAAGAAAAAGATGAAATAAGTAAAAATAGAATAAATGAAATTGATGAAAAACTTGTAGATTTAAAAGCTAAAGAAGCTGATTTACATCAAAAATGGGATGAAGAAAAAGAAGCAAAGAATGAAATAAATAAGAAAAAGGAAGAACTTGAACGTGCTCGTTTTGATTTAGCCCAAGCTGAGAATAATTATGATCTTGAAAAAAGTGCAATGTTAAGACACGGCAAAATTCCAGAACTTGAGCAAGAACTTAAAGTATTACAAGAACAAAATCAAAATAATATTTTATCGGATGTTGTGGATGAAGAAAGCATTGCAGAAATTATTTCAAGATGGACACATATTCCTGTATCTAAATTAGTTTCAAGCGAAAAAGATAAATTACTTCATTTATTTGATAGATTAAAATTACGTGTTATAGGTCAAGATAATGCTTTAAAACTTGTTAGTGATGCAATTATCAGAGCAAGAAGTGGTATTAAAGACCCTAATAGACCAATTGGTTCCTTTATATTCTTAGGACCAACTGGGGTAGGTAAAACTGAAGTAGCAAAATCACTTGCTTATGAATTATTTGATGATGAAAGACACATGATTAGAATCGACTGTTCTGAGTATATGGAATCATTTAATGTTTCTCGTTTAGTTGGGGCTCCTCCAGGATATGTTGGATATGATGAAGGTGGAGAACTTACTGAAGCTGTAAGAAGAAATCCATATAGTATAGTTTTATTTGATGAAATAGAAAAAGCTCATAAAGATGTTTTTAATATTTTACTTCAAATACTAGATGATGGAAGACTTACAGATAGCCAAGGTCGGGTAGTAGACTTTAAAAATACTATCATAATTATGACTAGTAACTTAGGTAGTGAATATATTCTTGATGATGAAAAGAATGCTAATGAACTTGTTATGAATGAACTAAAAAATACGTTTAGACCAGAACTTATAAACAGAATTGATGAAATAATTATCTTTAATTCACTTAAGAAAGATGTTATTGGTGACATTGTTGATAAAATTATGAAAGAAGTTAATGATAGACTTAAAGCAAGTTATATTCATGTTGAAATTACAAATGAAGCTAAAGAAAAAATCATTAACGAAGCTTATGATCCTAGATATGGTGCTAGACCAATAAAGAGATACATTACTAAAAATATTGAAAACTTAATTGCTCACAAAGTAATTGATGGTAACTTAAAAGTTGGAGATACTTTAGTGGTATCACTTGATAATGATAATTATGTTATAAATATAAAATAAAATTAACTGATAGAGATATAAATTATTTCTATCATTTTTTTGTGTAAACACTTTACGTTCTTATTTATAAAAAATGTAAAGAAATGTTAACTCATGCAAAATGGCGTGTCGAACCATGAGAGGTTTTGTCGAAAGCCTTGAAAGTGGTAAAATTGTATGTATAATAGCGTCTTTGAAAGGAGGTTTTCACTCATGCAAAGATTAGAAATTAAGAAAATTAATGCCAGAGATACTATTGTAAAGAAAATATTTACTTCAACTGAAGATGGACTTAAATACCTAAGTAAAATTGTATGTAAGGTTTTAGATATTCCTGAAGAAGATGTAACATTTACTTTGCTTCATCCAGATTTAAGTGTAAATGAAAATGCTGTAAATAGTGAAGTAGATATAGCACTAGAAAGTAATGAAATGCTTGTTAATGTTGAAGTAAATAGTGTAAGAAGTAGAAAAAATGAATGTAAGAACAATATGTATATTTGTCATTTAGTTTTAAGACAGACTAAAAATGCTGAAGATTATAGCAAGAGATTTAAGAAGGTATGCCAAATAAATCTCAATACCTATAGTGTTACAAATGATGATAGGTTCGTAGTTAGAAGTAGACTTTTAGATGATAAAACATATGAAGAAATACATTCATTTTTTGAAATCTACGACATAAATCTTGCAAAAATT
>CADBRL010000070.1 GCA_902797105.1 uncultured Erysipelotrichaceae bacterium | reverse complement strand
TTTTGATAAAGATGATATTTATGATATAGCAAAAAATACTGATAAAGAGGATGAATTATTTAATTATGCTGACATAGATAATTATTATTCAAAAGAAGATGATTTTGATTTAGAAATATAAAAAATATGGTAAAATGTATAGTATTTTATGGCATATTTCTTGCATAAGAAATATGTTATAAAATTATTGTACCTAATTTTTGATGAAAAGTCGTAAGGGGAAAGTAAACTTTTTCTTTTATTAATTTTATTTATATCTTATTATAATTAATATTAATAATAGTTATTTTTTTGTCATTTTTACCTAATTTTGGGTAGACTTCCCCTTACCCCAAAAGAGCTTTAACTCTTGTTATTGTAAAATATTAAGTTTAATTACGACAGAGTCGATGAACATCATAATGATAGGAATAACTAAAGTTAGTTGAACCACATTTTTTACATTTAAACTCATTAAATTTTCTTGTTACTTTAGATACAAATTCATTAGTTAATATTCTAGATATTAATAATCTACAAAATTTAATATTATTCTTTTTGTTTCTGTTGGCAAGTAATCCATAATGTTTGATTTTGGTAAAATTATCAGGTAAAACATGAAGTAAAAATCTTCTAATAAACTCTATACCTGTAATAGTCATTTCTTTTATCTTGCCACTATCTTTATAATCTTTGTATTCAAAGGTAACATTGTTTTCATCAATATTCTTTATTCTTTCATTAGAAATTGCTACTCTAAAAGAATATCTACCTACATATTCAACTACATTTTCAGCGTTACCTTTAGGTGGTTCTATATAAGTTATCCAAGTTTTATTATATAGTGGTTCTAAAAATTTATTAAATGATTTTATATCTTTAATATTTTTAGGTAATTTTAAATTATTAAATTCATGTTTTAAATAGTATAGAAATTTACCTCTAAATAAAGAACCTAAAACTTGAACTTTAAATATATAATCTTTATCACAAGTTATCCAATGATTATTATTTAAACCTCCACCTGTAACAATAGAATGTATATGAGGATGAAACTCCATAGTTTGACCCCAGGTATGTAGAATAGAAGTAATACCAACTTTAGCACCAAGCCATTTAGGGTCTTGTGCTAAAGTTAATATTGCTTCACTAGTTGCTTTAAATAAAATTTTGTAACAAATATCTTTGTTGTATAGAAATATTTCATTTAATTCATAAGGTACAGTAGTAATGATATGAAAGTACCTTGAATCAAGTAAATAACTTGATTCTTTTTGAATCCATTTTTCTCTTGCATAGTTTTGGCACATAGGACAATGTCTATTTCTACAGTGGTTTACACCAATATATTCTTCACCACATTCTTCGCAAATACAAACATGGTATCCAAGTTCTTTAGTACCACAATTCATAATAGCATTATAAACTTTCCATTGTTCTTTAGATAATTTATATATATTGATGTATTTAGGACCAAAGGCCTTAAATACATCTTTAACATTATACTTAGACATATTTAATACCTTCTAATTCGTTAAAATTATGAGATAAATGAAGATATATAGTTGTAGTATTTAAATCAGCATGTCCAAGCATAGATTGTAACGTCAATAAACTACCACCATTCATTAGATAATAAGTTGCAAATGAGTGACGAAGTGAATGAAAAGAAATATTATCATTTAAATTATAGCTATCTTTTATAACAGAAAAATAATTAATAATAGTTTTACAATTCATTACTTCTTTGTTTTTTAAACCAGGAAATAAATATCCAGATTTAATATTATTTTTAATACAATAAATTCTTAAAAGTTTGATAGTAATATTAGGTAAAATTGTATATCTTTCTTTGTTACCTTTACCAATAACTTTAAGTTTATGCTCTTTAGAATTGATATCTTCAACTTTGACTTTGGATACTTCATCAACTCTTAACCCAGAACAAAAAGCAAGAATCAACCAACACTTATGTTTGAGATTCTTATCTTCATTAATAATTTTAATAAACATATCTTTTGGTAAAATAGTCGGTAATCTTTTAGGTATTTTAGCTGTTGGTAATAATAATGTGTTTAAAGATTTGTTAAAACATAATAAATATAATAATCTAATTGAAGCAACCCCAACATTATAGGTATATTTTTTCTTATTTTTTTCTATATATTCATAGTTAAAGAAGTTTATAACATCAAGTTCTTTTAATTTACTAATATTGGTATCACTACTATAATAATTGAAAAATCTAATTATTACTGATTTATAGTTTTCAAAAGTTTTTTCACTCCTTCCTCTTAGTTTTAAATTTTCATGTATTTTTTCAATCCATATTTCTTGATTTTTTTCAGTATTCAAAAAAATCTCTCCTTTCATATGCCAAAGAGAGAAAATAAATCTTTTATTTTGATCAAAAGCGTGTATAATAATAAATGTGTTAGATTTATTTTTTTTCTTTGGTCGGAATATATAATAAACTAACACGTTTTATTTTGCAATTAATATGTAATATTTTTCGGTTTTAAATAAAGACTTTTTGTCAAAAATTTGGTACAATAAGTATGGTGATAACTGTGGGAAAATTAAGTTATTTAGTTAAAAGATTAAGAACTATGGATTATAGTAAAATGTTTGAAACTGTAAACTATGTTCATAGTGAGTCAAAGAAAAACAAAGTAGGAATATTCTTTGATATTATAAATTGTGGTATAAAATATCAAGCAGGTTATATGGATTATAAATTATTTGAAATGTATAATCTCAATAAAAAACAAAGAAAAACAATAATTACTAGAGGAATTAACAATTCCATTGTAAAAAAATACAATAATCCAGAATATATAAAATATTTTAGCAATAAACTAACCTTTAATAAAAAATTTAATAAATATTTATCTAGAGAATGGATGGAAGTTAATAAAGATAACTATGAAGAATTTAAAGAATTTGTAAATAATCATAAAGAAATTATAGTAAAACCATTATCAGAAAGTTGTGGTAAAGGAATAGAACTTTTTAAAGTAAATAATAAAAATAGTAAAGAAATATATGAAAATTTATTATCTACAAAAAGATACTTAGTAGAAGAAGTAGCAACTCAATGTAGAGAAATAGCTAAACTTCATCCTACATCAATAAATACCATAAGAATAATTACTCTAAATCAAGAAATTGTAGCTTCTTTCTTAAGAATAGGAAATAACAATGATATAGTTGATAACTTTAATCATGGTGGCTTAGTAGCTCCAATTAATATTGATACAGGAATAATAGATTATCTAGCTATTGATAAAAAAGGGAATCTATATGAAAAACATCCTTTAACTAATGAACCAATTTTATGGTTTAAAATACCTAAATGGCCAAGAATAAAAAGATTTGCCATTGCTGCTTCAAAAGAAATACCCCAAATTGGCTATATTGGTTGGGATGTTTGCTTAGGAGAATCTGGCCCATATCTTATAGAAGGCAATGAATTTCCAGGACACGATTTATACCAACTACCACCACATAGAACAGATGGTATCGGACTTCTTCCTAGATTTGAAAAAGCAATGAAGAAAGGAAAAAAAGAAAATGAAAATAGCAATAGCAACTGACCATAATGGAGTAGAAGAAAAAAAACAAATAATAAATACTTTAAAAGAATATAACTTTATTGATTATAGTACAAATAATACACCTATAGATGATTATCCAGATTTTGCGTTTAAAGTAGCACAAGATGTATCAAACAATAAAGTTGATTTAGGAATCCTTTTATGTGGAACAGGAATAGGAATGAGCATTGCTGCCAATAAAGTAAAAGGAGTTCGTGCTGCTCACGTAAGCACTATAGAAGAAGCCCATTTAGCAAAAGAACATAACAACGCAAATATTATGACAACAAGTT
>CADBRL010000069.1 GCA_902797105.1 uncultured Erysipelotrichaceae bacterium | reverse complement strand
TATAAGAAAGAATAAAAAATATTTTATCATAAACTAATAAAAATTTCTTTCATTAATTTACATCTTAAAGTATACATGGTATAATATTATTAACAAAGATAGTTTGTGGAAAGGATATGAAAAATGAAAAGTAAAAAAATTGCTAAAATTGTGATTATTATAATATTATTGATTTTGTTAATACCTATACCTTTTAAACTAAAAGATGGTGGTACAGTTGAGTGGAAATCTTTAACTTATTCAATATCAAAAGTTAATAGTATTTATTCAATAGATGATATTCGTATGGGTTATAAAAAAGGAGTTATAATAAAGATATTTAATATTACTGTTTTTAATAATTCAAAATATGATATTGAAAAAGAATTTGTCATTGTTGATAGTAGTAAAAATAACGAAAACTTTACTTGTGCTTCTGCTTTAGAAGAAATTTATAAAGATGATGAATATATTTATTACTTACCTTGTCAAAAGAGTCAATATATTAAAGTAATTTATGCCCCTAACGAATATCAAGAGGGATTAAAATCTTCACTAGAAGATGGTACAATTAAAATAAGCGATTTAGATGAGTTTAACATTGAATATATAAAAAAAGAAAGAAAATAAATTTAATGCTTAAAAAATATTCAGGGAAATTTTAGGGAATTTTTATATAAAATTATTTATATTTATTTGAATTTACTTGAATTTACTTATATTTTATTTTATAATATATATCGGAGCGAAGCCTTATTTAATAAGGGAAACGGTAAAAAATAAACGGTAATTTAATTTAGGGCTTATTTTTCATACCCGGCAGGTCGAGAGTTCGAATCTCCCTCTCGCTACCAAATGACTATTAAAAGGATATTGTATCAATATCCTTTTTTATTTTGTCTTTTAATATTGAAATAATTGAACCCAATAATATGTACCATAAAAATTAATTACACCAACACCTATTCTAGTAAATGATGTACTGATCATGTTTTCGTAATGACCTTGAGAACCTTTCCACGCATATGAAACTTCTTTGGCATTACGTTGTCTACTTGCTATATTCTCACCAACGCCATAAATATCCTGTCCAAAATCACGCATTATATAATAGCACATGTTTCCATCAGGTCTTTCGTGATTAAATTTATCTGAGTAAGCCATTTCAATAGCTCTTACCATGGCTGCTTTTGTTAAAGTTTCATCAAGTGTTAATGGCTCTTTACCAACTTCAGTTCTAAATTCATTAGTATATTTTACGACGTCGTTTACAATATCTTTGTAAACATTCATATTTTCTATTGCTTCTGGTAGCATATCACTTGTTTTGGCATTAAAATTAGTACCATCAACTTCATAATGTGTATATTCATTAACTATCTTTTTAGATCCATCACTATACAACTTGTATGTTTTAACATGCCAAGAATTTAATATTGTACCATATTTTAATTCTTTTGTTTCTTTTACTGATTCAGTTTCTTCTTTGACAAACTTCACTTTATTACTATTATTATTTGTTTTATTGTCATTCTTTGTTTGAGTTTCATTTGTATTTTTTTTATTTTTGATAATTAGTTTTGTTGTTTCTTCTGCTACATTGTCACTCTTATCTTTAGCAATAATAGTTACATCATAAGTTCCTGCATTTGTATATTTTTTATTTTCTTTATATGATAAAATGCAATCATCTTCACTATTGTCAGTACAAGATTCTACAAAAGAATTTATTTCAAATTTATCACCTAAAGTAATTGTTAATTCTTTTAATTTTAATGTTGGTGCTAATGTATCTACTATATTTATAGCTGTTTCATAATTTTTATCATTTATTTTTATTACTACTTTAAAACTTCCTATTTTATTATATTTGGTATCAAATTTAATTTTCTTATCATTTTCAAAATAATTTATTTCTCCATCTGAAAAATTACTGTTTTCAAAAAAATCTTTAATATTTAAAACTTCACTATTAATTTCTACTTCAACATTTTCTTTAATGTTTATTTTTTCTTCATTAGTTTGAATATTGCTAGATTCTTTTTCTTTAATATCCTTTTTTTCTAAAAATATAAATAATGTTATACCTAGTAATACTATTACAGTTATAATAGTTATAGTTAATATTTTTTTCTTTTTCATTTTGTTTACCTCCATATTTTATAAAACTAATTAAGCAAAGACATACTAACAAATTGTATT
>CADBRL010000068.1 GCA_902797105.1 uncultured Erysipelotrichaceae bacterium | reverse complement strand
TCTTCATCTCCATTCTTAAAGTTTTAACTACTTCTTCATTTTTCTTAGTATTTATTATTTTTTCAGGAAGTTCTTTAATTAATGTATTTGCTTTTTTTAATTTATCTATATTTTCCCATAAATAGATACTTCTACTTAAACAACCATAAGAAAATAATTTTTCATATTTTTCATTAATTGAAGCTCTTTGACAAGGGTCACCATAAGGGCTAAAGTATGGTGCTTTACATAAACCATTGTTAGTTTGAACCATAATACCTGAACCAGCTATACCAAAATAAAAATCTCTTTCACATATTTGGTCGATTATATCATCACTCATTATATAATTTGTCTTTATTCCATATTTTAAATTATTAGTAAAATATCTAAATGATTCATTTGTACAAATAGAAGTTATTATACCAACTACTTTAATATTTAATGCTAAAAACATACTTATAATAGTTTTAAGTACAGTACCTGTAAAAACAACATCATCAGTAAGAATTATTTCTTTTGTTTTTAACATATTAGATATTCTTATTATTTGTGCATCTAATGATTCATTACTACGAGAAATTATTCTTTTACTTTTATCTATTCTAGTACAATCTAGAAAATAAATATTTTTTTCATCGGGATTTATATAAATTTTATCTAGAGTAACAATGGGGATATTCACCACCAATCAATTTATTAACATTCATCATTTCTTCTTCAGTGATAATCGTTACATTACCATCAAATATTTTATTAACATCATTTTTAAAATTTTCTCTTACACTTTTTATTATATTATCATTAGGTATATATTCATATTTATAATCAAATGCATTAATACCATTTAAAATTCTTTTTATATCTTCACTAAAGACTATTCCTTTATTTATTTTTTTCATAAATATCCTTCTTTCTATTTTTATATAAAAATGCTATACAAATCGTCCTTGTATAGCATTATATTTATTTATATACTAGATACAAGCACGACAAACAGCACTTGCATCTTACGAACAATCAATGTCGTATTAACAAGTGCAGACTATTATGATGTTTGTTTTGATTAAATACTATTTTTAACATAACAATCTTTCCTTTCTCTTAAATGGATTATATCATCATAATTTATATAAGTCAAAAATAAATTAAATAACTCTACTTATTTAAAATAATATTTGAACTACTATTATCTAAGTAATTCATTCGTGCATTAAGCACAACTACACCTAATATAATTATTAGGTAAAACGCTAATACTCCTGCCAAATTCATTAATCTTTCTTTTTTCATTATTTAACACTTCCTTTTACTATAATCATTATAGTACATATATTTGTTCGTGTCAAGAAAAAAATAAACAATTGTTTGACAAATTTTGTAGCTTGTGATATTATTTGTACAGGAGGTACAATTGTATGGAAAAAAATTTAACACCAAGACAAGAAGATGTACTTAATTACATCAAAAAATATGTCGTTAAACATGGATTCCCACCATCAATTAGGGAAATATGTGCAGCATTAGGACTTAGCTCACCAGCTACTGTTCATGTTCATTTAAAGAAACTTGAAGAAGCTGGCTGTATTAGAAAGATGGATTCTAAATTTAGAACAATTGAGATTATAGGAGAAAACGAATTTGCTAAGAAAAATGAAGAAGTTGTTAAAGTTCCCCTACTTGGTAAAATATCTTGCGGTAATCCTATTGAAGCAATAGAGTCTCCAGATGAGTGGTTTACTCTACCAGCAAATCTTATTCCTAGAAAAGAAGAAGTATTTACTTTAAAAGCTAGTGGTGAATCAATGATAAATGTTGGTATTTATGATGGAGACATTGTAATATTAAAAAAAGCCAAAGTTGCTCATAATGGTGAAATTGTCGCTGCTATGACTGATGAAGGTGAAGTTACTCTAAAAACTTTCTATAAAGAAAAAGATCATGTAAGACTTCAACCAGAAAACGATTCAATGAGTCCAATTATTTTACCTAATTGTCAAATTATAGGTAAAGCTATCGGATTATATCGTGCACTTTAAAAATATGCTTTGTTTTAAAGCATATTTTTTATTTGAAGAATATAGCATAAATCATAAATACTATATAAATAATTAGACAAATTGTACTATTTATCTTCTCACTTTTCTTAGTTCTTTCATCTACCCCTAAAGCCATAGTAGTTAAAAATCCTCCTATAAGGCCACCTATATGACAAGCATTATCAATATGAAAACTAGGAATAAAGCCAATAAATAAATTTAAAGTAATAATTGGAATAACTTGACTTCTAATAACATTACCTAAATAACTTCGATAATGATATCCAAAATATAAAAGTGAACCGAGTAACCCAAATATAG
>CADBRL010000067.1 GCA_902797105.1 uncultured Erysipelotrichaceae bacterium | reverse complement strand
ATTATGCTTACAATTAGAAATATTGCTAAACATATTGCAAAAGCTTTAATTAGTTTTTGAGTTGTTTCATTCATTTTATTTCAATGCCTCCGAATAAGGCGAAACCATCTACATAAATTGTTTTCTTCGCATTCTTATTTGCTTTTTCATCTAAGCCTTCATTTGTTACTCCCCCGAATATTGGTGTAGATTTAATCTTTACTTCTACATCTTTTGGAACAAGAATTGTTATACCTGCAAAGATAGCACTTGCTTTAATATATGTTTCATTTTTTAAATCAGCATCTCTTAAGTCTAATTTGATAGAACCAAAAACAGCATCTAAATTAGCTTTTTCAAATTTTTCTCCAGCTTTATTAATATTTTGTTCTCCGAATGTCGCAGTTATTACTTCAACATTTGAAAAATCAGCATTATCTATTTTTTCTTTAATATCCGCTTTAATCTTATTTCCAAATATTAGAGATAAACCTATGATAACTACTATAGTTGGCAACAAAATTTCCCATAGAATGTCAAAATCAAATACGTCTAAACTACCTAAAAGAAGAAAAATACCAATTACTAAACATATCGCAGATGATACTTTTCCATTATTTTTAGGATTAACTAAAGATATAGCACTTGGCACAATAATAAATAAAGTCCACCAACCATCAAAGAATATGTTAATGTCTGTTACTCCAGTTCTGTTTAAGCCCCAGATAATACCAATAACTACCAAAACAACTCCCCATAAAATACGACTTAAATTTTTCATCTAAACTCACCCTTTCTTAAGTCTTAAATATTAATTGGATTAAAATCTATTTCTAATCTAATATCTTTATTCATTATAAACAAATTATCTAATTCTTTCAAGCATGTTCTTAAATTATCACATTTTTTATATTTTAATATTATTTGCATTCGGTACTCATTATTAAATTTAAATACTTGTGCTGTCGTAGGTCCTAGAACAATTACATTATTTAAATTTTGTTCTAAATAAGATTTAACTTTCTTACTAGTATCTATTGTTTTTTGATAATCTTTACCTATTACTTTTAAACTTACTAAATAAAAATAAGGCGGATATTTAAGTTTCTGTCTAAAGTTCATTTCATGAAGATAAAACTTATCATAACTATTTTCTTGGGCACATTTTATCACATAATTATCGGGATTAAATGTTTGAATAATAACTTCCCCAGGTGATGTGCTTCTACCACTTCGGCCTGCAACTTGATGAAGAAGAGAAAAAGTATTCTCACTTGCTTTAAAATTTGGAATATTTAAAGTTGTATCAGCATTTATTACTCCAACTAAAGTTACTTTAGGAAAATCTAATCCCTTACTAATCATTTGTGTTCCTAGTAAAATATTATATTTTTCATTTTTAAAATCTTCAATTATTTTTTCATGAGTGCCTTTATTTCTGGTTGTATCTTGATCCATTCGAACAACACTTGCATTAGGCATTAATTCTTTTAATTTTTCTTCAAGTTTTTCGGTTCCAAGTCCATAATAATTTAAAGCCTTTTCATGACACTTTGGGCATACATCTTCACAACGCTTTTGATAACCACAATAATGACATATTAAATTATTAGTACTTTTATGATATGTTAGGGTTATATCACATGATGGACATTTATATGTAAAACCACAATTACTACATGTAATAAAGGTTGAAAAGCCTCGGCGATTTAAAAGTAAAATAATTTGTTCATTTTTAGATATTTTTTCTTTCATTTTAGAAATAAGTAAATCACTAAATATCATATTTCTTTTTTTCATTTCATCTTCCATGTTGACTACATGTATCTTTGGTAATATGGCAGTACCCACTCTATTTTTTAAAGTAAGTAACGTATAAACACCTTTATCTGCTCTAGCTTTACTATCTAAAGAAGGTGTTGCACTTGCAAGCAAAACAGGAATACTATTATATTTTCCCCGGTACATTGCTATATCTCTGGCATGATATCTTGGATTATTATCTTGTTTATAGCTACTTGCATCTTCTTCATCAATAATTATAATACCTAAATTTTGCAGTGGAGCAAATATAGCACTTCTGGTACCTACCACAACATGAACTTCCCCACGATATATTTTTAAATATTCATCATATTTTTCTCCCTCGGATAAAGAACTATGTAAAATAGCAACATCACTCCCAAAGGATTCGTAAAATCTTTTAGCAATTTGATGCGTCAAACTAATCTCTGGAACTAATACAATCCCAGTTTTACCAGAATTTATAATTTCTTCAATTAATTTTATATAAATTTCAGTTTTACCAGAACCAGTTATACCATAAAGCAAGAAAGGCTCATACTTTTTAAATGAGTCCTTAACTTTTAAAAACACTTTATTCTGATCATCAGTAAGTTCTTTCTTTATATTACTTGTTTCTTTATTAATTCGATATTTTTGTACCTTTTCAATATCTAGCACACCATTTCCAAGTAGTGTATTAACTAGTGATAAACTATAATTTTTCTTTAAGGCTTTACCTTTTTCTAATAATTCATCAATTATTTTTATTTGACTTTTTCTTTTACTTTGGTAAAGACTTTTATATTCTAAAGCTTTTTCTTTATCTTTAATAAATATATATTCATCAAATAAATCATAATTAGATTTTTGTTTTTTTACTTTTAAACTAGAAGGAAGCATCGTTTGATATGCAGTAATTAATGTACATAATGTATTTTCAGATAGAAATTTTCCCAAATTCATCAATTCTTTATTTAAAACTAATTTTTCATCTACAATTTTAGATATATATTTAATTTCATAAGAAATATCATCTATAGCATCTAAAATATCAGTTACAAAGCCCACAACTTCTTGGTGCCCGAACGGAACCATTACTTTCATTCCCACTTTAAGAGACTTCCAAAGATCATTTGGTATCATATATATAAATTCTTTATCTAATTTTTTTATACTATATTCTATAATAACTTTTGCATACATTAAGAGCCTCCTCAAATAATTTTATATAAGACCTAGATAGTAATTTTTCTTTCCTTTTTTTATTAATAATACTTTATTTTCAATAGCATCTTCTTTAGTAATTATTTTTTCTAAATTAGTTTCTTTTTTACCATTTACACTTATTGCCCCAACAGATATCATTTCTCTAGCTTCTCTTTTACTAGAAACAACTTTGTTATTTACAAGTACATCTATTAAAAGTTCACCATTATTTACATTAAATTTAGGGATATCTTTAATACTATCTATAATTTCACTTGCAGACAATTCCCAAATTCTATCAGAGAATAAACATTCAGAAATATTTAAAGCTTTGTTAAATTCTTCTTCGCCATGTAAATCAGTAATTATTTCTTTAGCTAATGCTTTTTGTGCTATTCTTAAATGTGGATTTTCATTTTGCTTAACCATTATTTCATCTATTTCTTCTGGTGTTAAGAATGTAAATACTTTTAAATATTCATAAACTTTAGAATCATCAGTATTAATTAAATATTGATACATTTCGTAACTTGATGTTTTATTTATATCAAGCCACAAAGCATTTCCTTCACTTTTACCAAATTTTTTACCAGTTGCATCAAGAATCAAAGGCATTGTAAAAGCATAGGCATCTTTACCAGTCATTTTTCTAATTAGCTCTATACCAGCAGTAATATTTCCCCATTGATCAGAACCTTCAACTTGCATAGTACATCCCATTGTATTAAACATATGTAAAAAATCATAACCTTGAATTAACATATAACTAAATTCAGCATATGTAATACCAGTGTCAAGTCTTCTTTGAATAATATCTTTACTAAGCATATAATTAACATTAATATACTTTCCAATATCTCGTAAGAAATCTAAGAAATTATAATCTTTAAACCAATCATAATTATTTACTAGTTTAGCTTTACCATCAAATACTTTGTCAATTTGTTTTCTGATACATTCAATATTATGATTAAGAGTATCTATACTTATAATTTCTCTTTCTGCAGTTGGTCTAGGATCGCCGATTCTACCAGTTGCTCCACCACATAAAAGTATTGGATTATGTCCCATTTTCATAAGTCTTTTAGCAGTAATAAGTGAGCTATAATGTCCAAGATGTAGTGAGTCCGCAGTTGGATCTGTTCCCCAATAAAAGGTTACTTTTTCACTATTGATTTTATCAGCAATATCATCACCAGCTACATCTTTAACAAGACCTCTCCATTTTAATTCTTCCCAATTTGTCATATTTTCTTTCCTCCAAACAAAAAAGATGATACCAAAAGGAGTCTTCAAAAGACGGTACCATCCTTTAATTAACTTAATTATCTTAACGCGATTATACGATTCAGCTCCAGAGTTGTAAGTTCCATCTTCGCTGATTGACCAAATTATAGCATAATCAAAAATTAATTTCAACCCTTTTAAAATAACTTTTCAAAATCATTATTTAAAGGTAATTCTGCACAACAAACTTTTTTAGTAACGGGATGCACAAATTTTAAATAGTAAGCTTCTAACATCATTCGTTTATATTTTACTTTACCATATTTTTTATCTCCGAGGATTGGATGACCAATATTAGCTAGTTGTACTCTGATTTGATTTCTTCTACCAGTTTCAATATTTATATCAAGTAAACTATATTTGTTATTATTTTTTATAACATCAAAGTTTGTAATAGCTAATTTGCCTATTTTTTTGATGTTTGTAACCACTACATCTAAACCTTTTGTTTCATAAAGTAAATCTTTCAAAGTAGCATTTGTTTCATTTAATTTTCCAATTACAACAGCATAATATTTTCTTTCAACATTTTGCCAATTGCTTTGTAAATCATACTTAACTTTTTCATTTTTAGCAAATAAAACTAATCCACTAGTATCTTTATCAAGTCTATGTACTATAAATATTTTATTCTTAGGATTTTGTTTCTTAACATATTCTTTTACTTCATCATATAAATTATTATCATAATGATTATCTCTAGATATAGTAAACTCTCCAGCTGGCTTATTAACAATTATTAAATATTTATCTTCATATATAATTTTTATTTTTTTCATATAGAGCTCCTTTTAGCCACATTTCAAAAATAATTATATTAATTTTTGTAAAGCTTGTCAAGCTCTTCATGCAATTAAATAAGATAGAGATTTCTCCCTATCTTTATAACTACAATAATTTTTTTATCTCAGAAGTTGATAAATTTGTAATCTTACTTATTTGTTCCAAAGAATATTTTTCCTTTAACATATTCTTGGCTGTTTCAATTATTCCAAGATTTTTGCCTTCAATTAATCCTAGGTTTTTACCTTCAATTAATCCTTCTTTAATTCCAGCCTCTTTACCTCGTAGCTCTGCTGATTCTTCTTTTAGTTTATCTCTGTCAAACAAACTTCTGATCTCTGGATCACTTACAAAATCTCTTACCATT
>CADBRL010000066.1 GCA_902797105.1 uncultured Erysipelotrichaceae bacterium | reverse complement strand
GTCACGAGAACCTCAAAAAAGAGCTATGGTTGCTTTAGTTTTTGATAATAGTGATCATTATTTACATAGTGATTTTAAAGAAGTAGAGATAAAAAGAATTGTTTATTCAACTGGTGAAAATGAATATTTTATAAACAATGCTAGAGTCAGACTTAAAGATGTAACAGATTTATTTATAGATTCTGGTGCTGGTACAAATGCTTTTAATATCATAAGTCAAGGGAATGTTACTGATATTGTTAATTCAAAATCAAGTGATAGAAGAGTTATTTTTGAAAGTGCCGCAGGTGTTTTAAAATATAAAAAGCGTAAAGAAGAGTCTTTAAAAAAACTTGAAAAAACCGAAGAAAATTTAATGCGTATTAAACTTGTTATTGATGAACTTGCAACAACTGTTGAACCTTTAAAAGAACAAAGTATTGTGGCACAAAAATATTTAAATATAAAAGGTGAACTTGAAAGTATAGATATCGCTTTAATAGCTAAAGATATAACGGATTTAAATCTTGAATATACTAAAATTTCTGAAGAAATTAAGAGCTTAAAAGAAAAATTGCTTACTTTAAAAGATAACACTGAAGATAGTAAATTAGAAACACTTAAGTTTAGAAGTTTAGAACTTGAAGAAAATTTAAATAAAAAGAAAGAAGAACTTTTAAAAGTAACAGAAAATTTAAGTGATTTAAATGGTGAAAAGAAACTTACTATTGAAAGACAAAAATATGAAGCAAATAATGATGTACTTGAAAATAATTTAATTAAACTTAAAGAAAAAGAACTTGAATTAAATAAAAATATAACTCTTTGTGAAAGAGAAGTTTTAGATATTGAAAATAGTATAAATTCAGAAAGAAGCAAGGGAGAAGACGTTAAGAATAATTTACTTGTTTTAAAGGTTAAGAAAAGTACAGCAAGTAATACTTTAATGGATACAACTAAAGCTAAATTCTTGCTTGAAAATAAAATTCAAATTCTAGAAAATAATATTTTAAGTGCTGAATCTGCTCCGGTATCTGTGCGAAATATTTTAAATAATCCAAGACTTCATGGTATTCATAATACAATTGGTAAACTTATAGATATTCCCGAAAAATATTTAGTTGCAACTGATATAGCATTAGGTGCAAGCAGTAACTTTTTAGTAGTTGATGATGAAAATGCTGCATTAAATGCCATAGATTTCTTAAAAGAAAGAAAACTTGGTAGAGCTACATTTTTCCCACTTAATGTTATAAAAGGAAAATATGTAAATAATGAAGTAATTGATGATATTAAAAATATTAATGGTTATATTGGTATATTAAGTGATTTAATAAATTTTGATCCAAAATACCGAAATATAGTAGAAAACCAACTTGGCCAAGTAGTAGTAGTTGATAATGAAAGAACTTTAAATATTATAGGTAAACTTATTAATTATAAATATAAGGTTGTATCACTTGATGGGGAAATACTTCATGTAGGAGGCTCTATTACCGGGGGTACAAGTAAGAAAAATACAATGTTAAATGAAAAGAATGAACTTAATAAACTTAAGAGTGAACTTCAAAAAATGGATATTAAGATTAAAGATTTAACAGATGAAGTTAATGACATTACAAATAATATGGAAGAACTTGAAGAAAGAGAAAATGTCTTAAATAAATATGTAATATTATTAAATGATGAATTATTTAATAAAAAAACAAATTTAAGTAGACTTAATGAAGAACATAAGAATGTATTAAGTGAACTTGAAGGTATAAATGATATGAAGTCAAATAAACTTGATGATCATTTGATGAAATTAATGGAAAAAATAAATAATCTAAGTAAAACACGTGAATTAATTGAAAAAGATATTAAGTTAATTACTAAAGAAAAGAATGATTTAAATGATGAAATTAATATTTTAGATAAAAAACTTAGAGATAGTAGCAGTAGTTATAATATAGTAAATAATGAACTAAAGAGTAAGGAAGTTGCTTCAGGAAAATTAGAAGTTAAACTTGATAATTTGCTTGGGGATTTAAATAATAATTATAATTTAACTTATGAAGCTGCATCATCAAGTTATACTTTAGAGATGGATGCTGATATAGCACGTGACCATGTATCTAATTTAAAAAGAGAATTAAATAAACTTGGTAATGTAAATTTGGGTTCAATCGAAGAATATGAAAGAATTTCTAAAAGATATGAATTTTTAACCAGTCAAAAATTTGATTTGGAAAGTGCATCTATGGAGCTTAAAGGTATTATTAAGGAAATGGATGATATAATGGTTGAAAAGTTTGCTAAATCATTTGAAAGTATCAAACAAGAATTTAGTAAAATATTTAAGATGATGTTTAAAGGTGGACGAGGGGAACTTGCTTTGAGTGACCCAGATGACTTACTTAATACAGGTATTGATATTATAGCTATTCCACCAGGAAAGAAAATAAACTCACCGGTTGCCTTAAGTGGGGGAGAAAAAGCTTTGACAGCGATATGTTTACTATTCGCAATGCTTGAAGTTAAGCCATCACCATTTGTCATTTTAGATGAAGCAGAAGCAGCACTTGATGAAGTAAATGTTGATATGTTTGGTAAGTATTTAAGTGAAGAAAAGACTAGAAGTCAGTTTATAGTTATAACTCACAAAAAGAGAATGATGGAATATGCTGATTCATTATATGGTATTACAATGCAAGAGTCTGGTGTTAGTAAAATAGTTAGTGCAAAGCTCGAAAATTAAGCCTAAAATAGGCTTTTTTTATAATTTGAGGTGAAAAATTTGACAAACGGTGTCGAACGTGTTATAATTTAGCTCCAATGTGAAAATACTATGAACAATATGATAAATTTACACGAATTTGACAAAAATTGCAGTTTGTGGTATAATATAATTGTTCGAGTAATTAGGGGGTATGGAAAAATGAAAGGATACGTTTTAGAATACATTTGTGAAAACGAATTTAAAAAATTGGAAAGGGCTTTAAAAAAGTATAATATGTTAGCGTTTAAGAAATTAAACTTTGACTATTATCCAGCACTTAGAAATGGTAATTTTGTAGGTGAACTTATTTCTGTAAATAAGAAAAATGGTACAGAAACATATGAACTTAAATTACCAAGTGATAAGATGTTTGCTCAAATACATGGTGAAGTTAAATTAGTTTACACAGTACACAAAAAAGATGAAGTAGTAGTTCTAGAAACTATTACACCATCAGATATTCTTTTAGAAGGTCATAGATCTGAACTTACAACATATAAAGGTATTATGATTTCTAAAGCTAACGCATCTAAGGATATGTTTAAAATTGATTTACTTAATATGTTACAAGATAAATAATTTAGTTTAAAAAACTTAAGCTTCGGGTAAAATGTAACCTATAAAGAGGACAAAATAAAAAAGCCAATCCTCTTTATAGGTTTTTATTATGTCTTGATGTATAATATAAGAAAG